>DNBE01000137.1 GCA_003543795.1 Sutterella sp. | reverse complement strand
TCGCTCGCGTCGATTTGGGACAGACAGCAACCGTTGCCGCGACCTATAGCGAAGATCGTTGGCGCGCGGAAACGCACCAAAAACTCAAAACCCGCGCCGTCGACTTTACCTACGGCACCGCGATTGATCTTAAGATGTTCCAAAAAACGCGCGCGGATATTTCGCTATTTGCGGGCAAAACGAAGCATCGCTACGCGCGGGGTTCCGCCGATACGGACGCTTTGGGTGTAGCAGCTAGCGTCAATTTCGTCACGAACGCGGGGACGCACTACGCGGCGTTTGTCTCGGCTTCGAAAACGACATCTAAAGGACATGTCGCGACAACGGACGCGTCTCATCGCGTTAAACTCGATACTCGCGCGTTTGCGGCGGGGCTTTACGTAGGGTTCCCCTACGCGGTAACCGACACTTTCTCGATTGAACCCTATGCCTCTGGAATTGCCTACAAGATGCATTTTGATCGCTCGCACTCGGGCGACTTAAGCTACGCCTTTAAAAACCACGATAGAAGCTTGGCGACATTCGGCGTCAAAGGCTCGTGGGAAAATGCGAGTCACGCGCTCAAAATCACAGGCGCCTTAGCGTGGATTCATCGTTTTGATTCGACTTCGAAAGCATCCGGGGTATCGAGCACGGCAACCGCCGCTTGGGATTTAGAGAAAATTTCCGAGTCTTTCGGGAAAGCCTCTCTTGGTCTTACCTGGCAAGCTAGCGACAAGCTTTCTGTCAACCTCACCGGCGCGACCTATAAGAGTCGAACCGTCAAACCGATTTTTGAAGCGGGCGCGTCTTTGCGTTACGTCTTTTAGAAGATAAAGGGCGATTAAGAAAAGCAAAATCTTTGAAATCCCTAGGTTTTTTGCCTAGGTAAAAAGGATTATGCAAAGCGGGGGCAACCCATAGGAAATATAATTTTCAAGTTTTATTTCCCTAAAAAGAGAAACCCATGCAAGCCATCCATGACTTTCTTGCGTCCGTCAGCGACTTCGTCTGGGGACCCGTCATGCTCGTCCTCTTGATTGGTACGGGCGTCTATTTAACCATCGGTCTGCGCTTTTTCACCTTCTCGCATATCGGCAAAGCCTTTAAGATGCTCTTTAGTTCGAATAAGAACAGTGCCGATAAAGGCGAGCAGTCGTCTTTTAACGCGCTCATGACCGCGCTCGCGGGTACCATCGGTACGGGCTCGATTGTGGGTGTCGCGACCGCCATTATGGCAGGCGGCCCGGGTGCCCTCTTTTGGATGTGGTGCACGGCATTGGTCGGCATGGCAACCAAATTTGCCGAAATCCTTCTCGCGCTCGAGTATCGTGAAGTCACACCCAAAGGCCACGTCGTGGGCGGCGCGATGTATTTCATCCGTAACGCCCTTCCCAAAAAATGGCATTTCTTGGGTTTCTTATTCGCGGCCTTAGCGGCGCTTGCGAGCTTCGGTATCGGTAACGGCGTGCAAGCAAACGCCATCTCCGGCATTCTTGAAGAAGCGCTCGATATCCCGACTTGGGTCACCGCTGTCGCGCTCTTCTTATTGGTGGGTGTCGTCGTGCTCGGCGGTGTGAAGCGTATCGGTATTGTCGCGAGCCGCATCGTTCCCGCGATGGTCGTCCTTTATCTCGGCGCCGCGCTCATCATTTTGATTGTGAATATTTCCGACTTCCCCGCGATGATTGCGATGGTAATTCACGACGCGTTTTCGCCTGCTGCCGCCACAGGCGGCTTTACGGGCGCGACCGTGATGATGGCGATCCGCTTCGGGATGGCGCGCGGCGTGTTCGCTAACGAAGCGGGCTTAGGTTCTAGCCCGATTGCGCACGCAACCGCAACAAATACCCCGATTAAGCAAGCGACGCTCGGTATGCTCGACGTTTTCATCACGACGATGATTGTCTGCACGATGACGGGTTTCGCGATTTTGGTGACAAACCAATGGTGCGTCGCGGGCGCTAAGGGCGCTGCTGTTACAGCTAAAGCTTTCGATACGGTTTTGCCCGGCGTCGGAACAATTATCGTCGCTTCCTCGATCGCGCTTTTTGCCTTTACGACCATCCTCGGCTGGTGCGTCTACGGCGAACGCTCCGCAATCTTCTTATTCGGCGACAAAGCGCTCACGCCCTTCCGTGTGCTTTATACGATTGCCGTTCCGGTCGGCGCGATTTTGCACTTAGATATCGTGTGGCTTTTCGCGGACGTCATGAACGGACTCATGGCAGTTCCGAACTTAATCGGCGTCTTACTTTTGAGCCCGGTCGTCTTTAGAGTCGCTAGAAAAGCGGTCAAAGACGGTACGATTTAAAAGCATCCGATAAAAAAGAAAAAGCGCGGAAAAACTTCCGCGCTTTTCTTTTGCCTTCAACCGAATCAGAGTAAATCGAGATTCGTTTCGGGCGCCTGAGGTTCATCTTCAGCCGTATCGTCAAAGACTTCGGAACCGCCCAAGGCCGTCAATTGCGTAGCCTTAAAGTGGATTTCAAGGACCTTGCCTTTGCGAGCGCGATTGCCGAGATACTTCTCGAACTTCGCGCGACGGATACGTTCTTCACGGTCTTTACCGCCGCGCCCCGTCCCTGAAACCGTGAGACCGGCTTCGCTTACAGTTGCGATTGCGAGAAGTTTTTCGCGTGAACCTAAATCCATAAGCGTTACGCCCTGACCGCCCTTGGGAAGGCGTCTGACGTCTTGCGCGGGGAAGATTAAAAGCCGCCCGCCTTCAGATAGCGCCGCGACGAGCGGACGGTCGCTTGTGACCACTTGGGGAGCCAAAACCGTATCGCCTTTTTCGAGCTTAATAAAGGCTTTCCCCGTGCGAATCTTCGAAATGAGGTCTTTAAATTCACACACGAGCCCCGAACCCGCAGACGTCGCGATGAGAACCGTCGCATCTTCAGAAGCTTGGAGGTAATGCAAAATCTTTTCTCCGGGCTCAAGCTCCGTGAAATTCGTCACGTATTGACCGTCTCCCTTGGCGTTGGGGAGATTTGCGACCGGTATGCTATAGACGCGTCCCGTCGAACCGAAAGCGACGAGCGTATCGGTCGTGCGACACTCAAAACTCACCGCGAAGGCATCGTTTGCACGATAATTCATGATGCTCGCGTCATGCCCGTGCCCTGTTCTCTGACGCAGATAACCCATCTTGCTTACGATCACCGTCACGGGTTCGTCGACAATCTTTTTATCGACTCGCGTTTGGGAGTCGGCTTCGATGAGCGTTCTGCGCTCATCTCCGTAATTTTGGGCGTCTTGCGCGATTTCTCGAGAAATGAGCGCCGTTAAGCGTTTCTCGTTACCGAGTAAGTCTTCGAGCTTTTCTCGCGTTTTTTGAAGTTCAGACAATTCAGCTTCGATGCGAATGCCTTCGAGGCGCGCCAATTGACGCAAGCGAATTTCTAAGATATCGTCAGCTTGCCGTTCGGACAACGGATACTTCGCCATCAAAGCGACTTTGGGGTCGTCTGATTCGCGAATTAAAGCAATGACGTCTTCCAAATTCAAAAAGACGAGCTTTCGACCTTCGAGAATATGAATGCGATCGAGCGCTTTTTCGAGCCGATATTGCGTGCGGCGTCTGACGGTTTGAATTCTGAAAGCCACCCATTCGGCAAGAATTTCCGTTAAAGCCTTTTGACGGGGTTTCCCGTCCAAACCCACGAAAACAAGATTGACGGGAACGTTTCCTTCCATCGAGGTTTTCGATAAAAGAGTTCGAACGAATTCGTCTCGATCTTGGTTTTTGCTCTTAGGCTCAAATACCAAACGAACATCTTCGGTTTTACCCGACTCGTCACGCACGGCTTCGAGCATCGAGAGCATTGCGGCACGCGTTTGCTGCTGCTCGGCACTTAACACCTTTTTACCGACTTTGACTTTCGGGTTCGTTAAGTCTTCGATTTCAGAAAGAACTTTCTGGCTCGATGTATTGGGCGGCAATTGCGTGACAACCAAGCGCCATTGGCCTCGCGCGAGATCTTCAAAGGTATAACGCGCTCTCACACGCACCGAACCGCGTCCCGTCGCGTAAACATCGCGAATTTCTTCGGGTGTCGAAATAATCTGGCCGCCGGTCGCGAAATCGGGCCCTGGCATGACGGCAAGAATTTCGTCTAAAGTCGTTTCCGGGTTCTCAAGCATCAAGCGCGCCGCTTGCGCGACTTCGGTCAGGTTATGCGACGGGATTTCGGTAGCCATACCGACCGCGATGCC
>DNBE01000117.1 GCA_003543795.1 Sutterella sp. | reverse complement strand
TCGACTTACAAGGTAACGTCTACGAGCGCCAATGCGCGACGACTTACCGCTACGCGCCTTGCATTTTCGAGTACATCTATTTAGCTCGCCCCGATAGCGTCATCGACGGCATCTCCGTTTACGGCGCGCGATTGTCGCTCGGGCGCAGGCTCGCGCGCGAAGTCCTCAAATGGATTCCCAAAGAAGAAATCGACGTCGTGATGCCGATTCCCGATTCCTCGAGACCTTCGGCGCAGGCGCTTTCTGCCGAACTCGGTATTCCTTATGTCGAAGGGTTCGTTAAAAACCGCTACATCGGCCGCACGTTCATACAGCCCGAGCAGTCCCAAAGGAGCAGCGGCGTGCGCATCAAACTCAACCCCGTATATAGCATCGTAAACGGCAAGCGGATTGTGCTGGTGGACGATTCCATCGTGCGCGGCACGACGATGCGAGAGATCGTGCGCTTAGCGCGCGACGCGGGCGCGAAAAAAGTCTTTGTCGCAAGTTCCGCGCCTCGCGTCTGTTTCCCGAACGTCTACGGAATTGACATGCCGACGCGAAGCGAACTTATTTGCGGAGACGGAACCGATGCCGCGGGCGTAAGCCGCATCGTCGGCGCGGACGCGGTCGTCTTTCAGACGATTCCCGATATGATTGAAGCCGTCGCGTCTTTAAATCCCGCGATTCAAACATTTGATTGCTCGTGCTTTGACGGGCGCTATATCACGGGCGACGTGGACGAAGCCTACTTAGCCGAACTCGACGCCCAAGCGCAACGCATTCGAGCCCGGAGCCAAGATGCCTGAGGCATCGACCGCCGTTTTTACGCATCGCCTCGTCTCAGGTAACGATTTGGGAGAAGGGGCGCCTGATGCCGCAACGCGTATCGTCGCGTTGGGCGACGCGCTCATTGCTTGCGGACTCGATAATGTCTTAGTTTTAGATCGAGACGCAGAACCCGCGAGCCGTGAAGATTTGCTTCGGGCGCACGACGCGGCTTACCTCGATAGTCTTGAGCGACTGACTTTTACGCCCGGGGCCGCTCCCGTGGCGCTTACGACCGATACCTTTGTGGGTCCCGAAAGTGTCGAAGCGGCCTATTTAAGCGCGGGTACGGTGATTCGGGCAACGCAAGCCGTCTTTGACGCGCGCGTCAAAAACGCGTTTTGCGCCGTGAGACCCCCGGGGCACCACGCCGGGCGCTCTCGCGCCAAAGGTTTTTGCCTTATTAATAGCGTCGCGGTGGGTGTCCTTTACGCGATTGAAGTCTTGGGTTTGACGCGTGTCGCGGTCGTCGATTTCGACGCCCATCACGGGGACGGGACCGAAGAGATTTTGGCGGAAAATCCTTGCGTGCGACTTTTTTCTTCTTATGAAGAAGATCTCTTAGGCGCGACAAGTCAGGCCGCTTCCAACGTTCATAAACTCGCGCTTTTGCCGGGGACCACGGGAGAAGAACTCGTCGACCGGGTGCGCGTTGCCTGGGTCGACGAAATAAGACGTTTTGCCCCCGAAATGATTTTTGTCTCCGCGGGGTTTGACGCCCATAAAGAAGACGCGATGAGTAATCTTTCCTTTGCCGAACGCGATTACGCGAGATTGTCGCGCATGGTGGTCGAGCTCGCGGACGAAATCTGCCAAGGTAAAATCGTAAGCGTCTTAGAAGGCGGCTATCGGCCCGACGCGCTCGCGCGGTGCGCGCTTGCTCACCTACGAGCGCTTGCGCACCTATAAAGAACTTCAAAAAAAACGAATCCCGACAATCATTTCTGATTGCCGGGATTTTTTGACCTCTCCGAAAATTTAAGCTTTATCGGTGATGGCCGTGACCGTGATGCGGCGTGGGCGCTTTGTGCGGGGCGGCTCCGCCTTTGTGGTGGACGGGCCCGCGAGGCGCGATCGCGTGATGGTGATGATGGTGATGGTGCGACGATAGAGCGTCAATCAGTAGCACGGAACCCGCGATAGCGAAGAACGGCACGATGATATCGCCGGCATTCATATCTTGAATGGGTTTGGCGTTGGCGTTAAAAGCGAGGATACCCAAAATGACGACGGTTAAAAGTTTCTTCATAGCGTTCTCCTTTTTCGCAAGAGGTTTGTTTTCGGTTAAGCTCATTATGAATGAACGTTCATTCAGCGTCAAGCGAACGATTGTTTATTTTTGTAACTTTTGTTTCTCGTTCTTCGATACCTCCCGCGGTGTGCGATAATCGCTCCGTTTTAACCTTCTTTCATTGTCTTTTTATGCAAGGATCTAAGTCCCTTTTGATTGCCGCGGCCCTCGGGTTTTGTTTTGCATTATGGGTGTCATTGACGGGCGCAGAAGCGCTTTGCGTGAGTTCGGGCTGCGAAATCTTTGCGGGCTTTACCTTTTTCGGGTTTTCGCTATGGACTTGGGCTTGCGCGTATTTCGCGCTCGTTTTCGTTTTGGCTTTAATGACGCAAGGCGTCTTTCTTCAAATTCTTACCGCTATCGCATTAACGCTTGAAGTCGCGCTTTTATGCGTCATGATTTTTGTCGCGCCTTGCGTCAATTGCCTCATTGTCGGAGCGGGGGTTTTCGCGACTTTTTATTTGACCTACCGCGAAAAGTTGGTCTCGATTTTTAAGATCCTTGCCGTCATTTGGTGCTTCTTATTTTTCGCAAATGCCGCGGGCGTTCTGAAAGAGCAAGTGCCGCCTTACGTGATTGCGGGCAACCCGGAGAGTTCGGTATCCGTCTATTTTTCGCCTTCTTGCTCGGCTTGCGAAACGCTTATCCTCACCATGGGACAAAATCCTGACATCGCCTGGTTACCCGTGACCGAGTACGCCGAAGACCGCTTTTTTGTCGAGCGTCTTAAGACTCGTCTAGTCAAAGGCGAAACGTTTTATGACGCCTATCGCGCGCTCAAAGCCGATGCCGCTTCTTGGGACGAGACGCCCTTTACCTTAAGCGCCCTTTTTACGCGCGTCAGACTTTGGCAAAACGAAGCGCATTTAGCGATTTCGGGCGTAAAAGTTCTCCCGCACACGGAACTTGCGGGCGTGCCTAAACAATGGTTACCGGAATCGGCCAAACCGGCGAACTTCATCGACGGGATTTTGCGAGGCGGCGCTTCTTGTGTTAAAGGTCAAGGACGCGATTGCCCCTAAATCACAGACGAACTTTGCGATATATAGTTCTTCGCGCTTAAGTCGCTCGAAAATTCTGATTTTCGGGCGATTTTCTCAAAGTATAATAGCCGCACTTTCTTGACTTTATAGGTTTTTTTTGTCATGGGCAGAGAACGTCTTGCAAGCCGTTTGGGCTTCATTATGTTAAGCGCGGGCTGCGCCATCGGGTGCGGCAATGTCTGGAAATTCCCGTGGTTGACGGGTCAGTACGGCGGCGGCGCTTTCGTCT
>DNBE01000032.1 GCA_003543795.1 Sutterella sp. | reverse complement strand
GTCAGCAGCAGCGCGTTGCCATCGCTCGCGCGATTGTGATTAAGCCGCAACTCCTGTTAGCCGACGAACCGACGGGCAGCCTCGATAGTCAACGCAGTATCGAAATCATGGAACTCTTATCCGAATTAAACGCCAAAGAAGGCATTACGATCGGACTGGTGACCCACGAACCCGATATGGCGAAATTTGCCAAACGCATCGTCTACTTTAAGGACGGTCTCATCGATTCGGAGGGGCGTTAAGGTATGTGGGCAAACGCGTTTCTTTTGGCCGTTAGGCAAATTCTGCGTAACCCGATGCGGTCGCTTCTGACGGTGCTCGGTATCGTTATCGGCGTTGCTGCCGTCATCACGATGGTGACGGTCGGTAACGGCACGACGCAGGCGGTTCGCTCGCAAATCGAAAGTTTGGGATCTAATCAACTCATGATCCGCCCCGGCCAACGCATGGGGCCCGGCGGTCGGGCGGGAGCGCCCGCTTTTAAGATGGCCGACGTGGAGGCGCTCGGCTCTCAAATCGCGGGCGTGTCGGCAGCCGCGCCGCAACAATCTAAAGCGGTAACGGTGATTGCCGAGGGACGCAATTGGACGACGCAAATCACCGGAACCACGAACGCGTATTTTGAAATCAATAATTGGGGATTGAGTTCGGGGCGCTATTTCGAGGAATCGGAATTGCGAGCGGGTTCTGCCGTCTGTCTCGTGGGGTCGACGATTACAAAAGAGCTTTTCGCGGGCAGCGACCCCGTCGGGCAGATGATTCGAACGGGCAAATTCTCTTCGAGAATCATCGGGGTTTTACAAACGAAAGGGCAGTCCGCGATGGGCGGCGACCAAGATGACATCGTCATCGTTCCGTTTGTGACCTACCAAAGACGTATTTCAGGGTCAACGAACGTCGCGAGCATCCTTCTTTCGGTCGATAAATCGATGGATCGAGCATCGGTCATCTCAGGAATCGAGAGTTTGATGCGCGAACGCCGTTCGCTATCCGATACCGATGTTAATAACTTCACGATCCTCGATACCGAAGAAATCGCTCGGATGGTTTCGAGTACGACTGAGATGATGACGCTTCTGCTCGGCGCGGTCGCGGCGGTGAGTTTAATCGTGGGCGGCATCGGGATTATGAACATTATGCTCGTGAGCGTTACCGAAAGAACGCGTGAAATCGGTGTCAGGCTCGCGATCGGCGCCTTGAAAAAAGAAGTCCTGATGCAGTTTTTAATCGAAAGCGTCGTATTAGGTGCCTTGGGCGGCGTCTTGGGTGTCGTGATTGCCTTTATAGGATCTTTCGCGCTCACCGTTGTGATGAACGTGCCTTACATCTTTAATTTCTCGATTAATGTGCTCGCGTTCATGTTTTCTGCCGTCACCGGGATCGTCTTCGGGTACTTCCCCGCGCGACGCGCGGCAAACCTCGACCCGATCGAGGCCGTTCGACACGAATAGTCTTTTAAACGCAAAAAAAGCGGCTTTAAGCCGCTTTTTTTGTGTGAAGCGATTCGCGTTTAGAAAGGAATGTCCTCGTCAATCGGATCGGTAGCCGGGGCCTGAGGATGCGGCTCGGGACGCGGCGCGGGAGCAGGTGCCGGGCGCTGGGGCCGGTAGGACGATCTCGGGGCCGACTCGAAGTCTTCGCCCGAAGAGGAATCGTTTCTTTCGCGGTTGCCGAGCATTTGCATCGTTTCCACGATGATTTCGGTCGAGTAACGGTCCTGACCGTCTTGGCCTTGCCACTTACGCGTGCGAAGACGACCCTCGATATAAACGGGACGGCCTTTTCTGAGATATTCGGCCGCGATTTCGGCCTGACGGCCGAAGAAAACGGCACGATGCCATTCGGTTTCTTCTTGCGGTTGACCCGAAGAATCTTTATAGCGACGGCTCGTCGCAACGGTAATCGTCGTGATGGCCGTACCGCCGTCTTGCGTGTAGCGCGTTTCGGGATCGCGACCCAAATTACCGATCAATATGACTTTGTTAACTGATGCCATAACTCGTGGACTCCATAAAGCAGTAGGCGAAATAAATCAGCTACTAAAAATAAAACGATATTTACCCAAAAAAAGAACGCCATTACTGTTTTTAAAGGAAAAGCATAAAAACAAAAAAACGTCTAGGTTCAGACTTTAAAGGATGGTTCGGAAAATAGCAATAAATACGTAAAGAAATTTAGTAAATTCAAATGCTTGAAATCCGTTTTCATGAGCGAGAAATTCCCTTTTTTCAGGGGGTATAAAAAGGAAGGGGAAGCTATGACAACTTTTCGAAAGAAAATTTTTTAAAATTAAAAGTTTCCGTCATTTTTCTGGGCACTGAGGCGGTCATGGAAGATAAAAACGGCATCATTCGTATTCGAGGCGCGAGAACGCATAATCTCAAAGGCATCGACGTTGACATCAAGCGTAACGCCTTGACCGTTATTACCGGCTTATCGGGGTCGGGTAAAAGCTCGTTAGCTTTCGATACCCTTTACGCCGAAGGGCAAAGGCGTTACGTACAAAGCCTTTCGGCTTACACGCGTCAGTTTTTGGATTTGATGCTGAAGCCCGATGTCGAATCAATCGAGGGACTCTCCCCCGCAATCGCGATCGATCAAACGCGACACGCCGCAAACGTCCGCTCGACGGTCGCGACCGCGACCGAAATCGCGGACTTTTTGCGCGTCCTTTTCGCGAGAGCCGGTATTCCTTATTGCCCCGAGCACCACGAAAAAATGCTCGCGCAAACGGTTACCGAAATGGTGGACGCGATTCTCGCGAGACCCGCGGGCGAACGGATCTGTATCGCCGCCCCCGTTCTTGTCAGAAAACGCGTTGATTTCGCGAAGTTTTTCGATGACATGCAAACCCGAGGCTATATCCGCTTTCGGGTTGACGGCAAGATTTATGAAGCGCCCGATTTGCCCGACCTTTCTCATACCGAGCGCCACGATATCGATGTCATTGTCGACCGTTTACGCGTCAAACCAGAAGCCAAGCAACGCGTCACCGAAAGCGTTGAAGTCGCGCTCGGTTTATCCGACGGCCGCGTCTTTGTCTTCGGGCTCGATACGCCTGACAAAATCGATGTTTTTTCTAATCGCTACGCCTGCCCCGTTTGCGGCAAAAGCATCGGTCAGATGCAGCCCTCGTTATTTTCTTTTAACCATCCGACGGGCGCTTGCGAAAAATGCGGCGGCACAGGCGAAGAAGCGGCTTTTACGGCTGAAAGCGTCGTCATTAGCGATGAGCTAAGCCTGGCGGACGGCGCCGTTTACGGGTTTGATAAACGGTCGGCCAAGCCCTACTCGGTCATTCGAGCTTTTGCGGAACATTTCGGCTTTGATGAAAAAACGCCTTGGAAAGATTTACCCGAAAGCGTTAAAGACGGCATCCTTTTCGGGGTTTCGGGGGGCAACCTCCAAAACGAAACGTCTCTCTTGCGAGAAGGGCTTATCGCGCTTTTAGAAAAACGTTTTACTTTCAGTTCGAGCGCGGCGATTACGGCCGAAATGAATCGCTATCGGATTGTGAGGCCTTGCGAGGCTTGCGGGGGCTCGCGCCTTAATGCCGTCGCTTCTCACGTCGTTTTGCAAACGGCGACGCAAGACATAACCTTTCCCGAAATTATGGCGATGGATATCGGGCAAGCGTCCGCGTTTTTCGCAAATCTCAAAGTCACTTACGGACCTCAAGCCGTTGTGGCTCGCCTGCGCGAAGAAATCGCGCGCCGATTGCGCTTTCTCGATGAAGTCGGATTGGCGTACCTGCGCTTAGATCGAAGAACCGATACGCTATCGGGGGGCGAAGCGCAACGCGTGCGCTTAGCCTGCCAAATCGGTTCGGGTTTAAGCGGCGTTATGTATGTGCTTGACGAACCGTCCGTGGGATTACATCCCCGAGATACCGCGAAATTACTCGATACGTTGCGCGCTTTGCGAGATGACGGCAATACCGTCATCGTCGTCGAGCATGACGAAGCCGTCATTCGCGCGGCTGACGCCGTCATCGACATGGGGCCCGGCGCCGGGTTTCAAGGCGGCTCGGTGGTAGCCGTCGGCTCACCCGAAGAAATCATGGCTTCGAAAGCATCGTTAACGGGGCGCTATTTAAGCGGGGAACTCACCGTCGGAGACCATTCGAGACGAGGCACCGATACCAAGAAGCGATTAATTCTGAAAGGCGCTTGCGGGCACAACCTTAAAAACGTCACCGCGTCCTTTCCGATCGGCGCGCTGACGGTCGTGACCGGCGTTTCGGGTTCGGGAAAATCAAGCCTTGTGACAGACACGCTTTACGCCGCAGCCTCGCGCTTTTTTTATCGAAGTCTCGAAGCGCCCCAACCCTATGAAAGTATCGAAGGGTTCGAGTATTTCGATAAAGTCGTTAACGTCGACCAAAGTCCCATCGGGCGCTCCCCGAGGTCAAATCCCGCGACTTACACGGGACTATTTACCGGCATTCGAGAAATTTTCGCGGAAACGCCGACCGCCAAAGAACGCGGCTACGACTCGGGGCGCTTTAGTTTTAATGTCGCGGGCGGCCGGTGCGAGGCCTGCCAAGGCGAAGGGTACGTGAAGGTTCAGATGCATTTCCTGCCCGATATGTACGTGCCTTGCCAAGTGTGTAACGCGACGCGCTATAAGCGCGAAACGCTCGACGTTTTGTATCGAGGTAAAACGATTGCCGACGTGCTCGATTTGACGGTAAGCGAAGCCAGTGAACTGTTTGCCGCGCATCCCGCGCTTCGAAGGCGCCTTGCGACTCTCTCCGAAGTAGGCTTGGGTTACATCAAACTCGGACAAAGTGCGCTCACGCTTTCGGGCGGGGAAGCGCAGCGTATGAAACTTGCGCTCGAACTCTCGAAACCTTCCGACGGTCGCACGCTTTACATTCTTGACGAACCGACGACGGGTTTACATTTCGAGGACGTGAAAATGCTTTTGACCGTTTTAAGGCG
>DNBE01000049.1 GCA_003543795.1 Sutterella sp. | reverse complement strand
AAAACCGTCTCCACGGCGAAGTTTCCGCGTCTATCGCGATTTAATGACCACACGATTGAATTACCGATAGCCGAAGTCGAGGTCACCGAAAGCAATCGAGAACAGTTACTCGCGAAAATCAAAGAAACGATTTTGCTCGGCAAAGGCACCGTTCGCGTCGTTGCCGACACAACTGAGTCGCTATTTTCCGTTACGCGCAGTTGCCCGCGTTGCGGCAAAGGCTTCCCGGAACTTGACCCCAGACTCTTTTCGTTTAATTCCTCCATGGGATGGTGCCCGACATGTAAGGGAACGGGATTGATTTTAAATACCGACTTTACAGGCGATATCGAAGAAGAACGAACGCTTGATTGGTCTGAAGGTCGGCCTTGCCCCGCGTGTTCCGGAGAGCGGTTAAATCCCACGGCTTTAGCCGTGCGATTCGCGGGCAAAAATATCGCGCAATTAAGCGCGATGACAATTGCCGAACTCTCGAAATTTTTCGGCAATGTGCGTCTTTCAAGTCGCGAATCCGTCGTTGCCCAAGACGCGCTCGCGGAAATTGTTTCAAGGCTCAAATTCTTACTTGAGGTGGGGCTCGGCTACCTCACGCTCGAGCGCTCATCGCCAAGCTTATCGGGCGGCGAAGCGCAACGCATTCGATTGGCGGGACAACTCGGTAGTAACCTCCAGGGCGTCGCCTACATTCTTGATGAACCGACCATCGGTTTACACCCGAGAGATAATCGCCTTTTAATCGATACGCTCAGAAGCCTTACCGATAAAGGCAATTCGCTGATTGTCGTTGAGCATGACGAAGATACCATCCGAGAAGCGGATTTCGTAATCGACATCGGCCCGGGTGCGGGCGTCGCGGGCGGGCAAGTCGTGGGGTCGGGCTCGATGCGAGATTTAATGGCAAACCCGGCGTCGATTACGGGACAGCTTCTTAAAAATCCGACACCGCATACTTTTACTTCGAAGATCGCCGTCGACGCGAGTACGCCGAGACTTACGGTTTTAAATCCGAAACTTAATAACCTGAAGCCCGGTGTCTTTGAAATTCCGCTCGGTCGCTTAACGGTCATTACCGGTGTTTCGGGTTCGGGAAAGAGTTCTTTTGCTACCGGCGTTTTGCTTCCCGCCGTTAAGAAGGCGCTTGAAGAAAGAACACCTTATCAAGGCCCGTTATGCGAAGCGGTAAAAGGCGAAGAAGTCTTACGCCGAGTGCTTGAAGTCGACCAAACGCCTATCGGGAAAACGCCACGGTCGTGTCCCGCGACCTATATCGGATTTATGGACGATATCAGACGGATTTTTGCGGGCACGAATGATGCCAAGGAAAAAGGGTTCGACGCGTCTCGGTTTTCATTTAACACGGGCGCGGGGCGCTGTCCTGTGTGCGAAGGGCGCGGCTCGAAAACAGTCGAAATGCATTTCTTGCCCGATATGACGGTGCCTTGCGAAGCTTGCGGAGGGTTACGCTTTAATGAAGAGACGCTAAACGTTAAATGGAAAGACAAATCCATCGGCGAAATTCTCGAAATGGACGTCGATAGCGCGTTGGCGTTTTTTGAGACGCACCCGAAAATCTACCGCGCGCTATCTTTAATGCAAGACGTGGGTTTAGGGTATCTCACGTTAGGTCAAAGTTCCCCGACCTTGTCGGGAGGCGAAGCGCAACGCATTAAACTTGTGACCGAACTCGTTAAAGCCGTCACGGATAACGCGAAACTCGCGGTCGGGAAAACGCTTTACATTCTCGACGAACCGACGGTGGGTTTACATATGGCGGACGTCAGGCGTTTAACGGACGTTATGCATCGCTTGACCGAGCTCGGCAATACGGTTGTCGTCATCGAACATAATCTTGACGTCATCGCCGAAGCCGATTGGATTATCGATCTCGGACCCGAAGGCGGAGACGCAGGCGGCGCCGTCGTCGCGCAAGGCGACGCGAAAACGGTGATGAAATCAAAGACTCACACGGGGAAAGCCCTAGCGCAATTTGCGGCCGACCACGGGTTTAAAGGCTAACGCCTTTCCACAAAGGCCATCGCCGCGACCGCTATCGCGAGCATGAACACGCTCGGCACGAGCGCGACGACAAGCGCGGGCCAGGTGTTGATCATCCCGATATAAGAAAAGAGATTATTGATGGTGTAAAAGCCGAGTCCCAACATCAGACCCGCGAAAATTTTGATACTCATCGAGCCGTTTCGAGGACTTAAGTAGGCAAAGGGCATCGATAGGGCCATCATCACGAGAATCGCGATCGGATAAAAGACCTTGTTCCAAAAGCCGATTTCGTAGCTCTTGTATTGCTGGCGCGATTGTTTCAAGTGCGAAATGTAGCTTGAGAGCGCTTTCATACTCATGCGCTCGGGGCGCATGAGCATCAAAGAAAAGATTTCGGGCGAGATACTGCTTCCCAACGTCATATTGGGGACATTCCGAAATTGCACTTGTTGTGAGTTAAAGGTCTCTTTATCGAAAGCCACACGCGGTAAACGCGACTCCTCGACACCTCGCAATAACCAGCCTTGAGAGCCGACATAACGACCTGATTTCGCGCGGATGATTCTCGATAACGACCCGTCGGAAGAAAATTCAAAAACACGCCAACCGTTCGCGCTTCCCTTCTCGTTCATCGATTTGATGTTGATGTAACGAATGGTCCTTCCCGCCAGACGTTCGTCCACTTCCCGAACCCAAGTCCCGGTTCGGTTTGAATTGAGCCGAATAGTGCCGTAGCGCGCTTGGATATGAAATTCGCGATATTGGGCTTCACTCATGGGCGAAATGAATTCCCCGAAGAGATACGTGAAAGCCACCAAAATAAGGCCGGGGACCATGAGAAATTTCGCTAAACGCATCGAGCTTAAACCCCCGACACGCAAGACCGTAAATTCGTTACGAGCGGCCCACTTACTCATGACGAAAACGCTTGCCAACAAAACGGCAATCGGCATGATTTCGTAGACGCGTGTCGGAATGGCCAATGCCGTCATCACAAAAATCTGCGTAATCGAATATCTGCCGCCGATGCGTCCCATCACGTCAAAAAACGCGAAAAGGGCGACAAGCGCGATGAGGACGAACCCCGTCATCATGAGGATGTCTTTTGTAAACGCCCGACAGATAATGGGCAAAAACCTGCGTCTAGCCATAGCTCCCCCGCAGGCTTCTTAAGCCCATTTGTAAAACGGTGCGTCGTAGTAGCAGTAAAGCCGCTAACACCGAAAAGATACCGTTTACCAATAAAAACGCTAAAAACCAAGCAATCTGCCCGTGGGCGACGGCGTCTTTCCCGAGCCCTAAAACGTTTAGGTAAAGAATGAAAACGAGTAGTGAGATGATGAGGTTAATCTTTTTCCCGTTTCTCGGGTTGGTAAAGGATAGCGGGATGGCAAGAAGGACGAGATTAACCGCCGTCCAGGGCCACGATAAGCGCCAAAAGAGTTCGCCTTTCGCGCCCGCTCGCGAACTCTTCCAGAGTTCGTCGATTCGCATGATTGAGAAGTCGACGCTCTTACTTAAAATCGCGTCGGGTTTGATATCTAAGCGCTTACTAAAAGTCCCGAAGTCGGTTACGGCATAGTCTTTACTCGAAGGCTTCATCTCGAATTGACGCCCGTTTTGTAGCGTCACGTAGCGATCGCCCTTGTCGTTAGCTTTCAAGTTCCCGGTTTCGGCTACGATGATTTTTTCCGCTTTTCCGTGCGTCTCGAAAATAAAGACGTTACGCACGTTTTGCGTCTCGGGGACAAGCTCTTCGATAAAAAACATCTGACGCCCTTTTTCGCCTTCGATGAAGCGCCCCGGCGTTAAGCGACTGATGTCATCTCGTTGCGCGAAACTATCTTTATTTTTTTCGCTTTGAGCGTCCGCCCAAGGCGACAAAACCGTACTCAAAATCGCGATCAAAACGATAATCGGAAAACTAAAGGTCAAAACGGGCGAAATCCAACGCGAAAGACTAATACCGCCTGTCGTAAACCAGACGAACATCTCGCTATCGACCCAAGCGCGCATCAGGGTTAAGAGGATTGACACGAATAAAGACGCGGAAAGAATCGGCCCGAGGTTAACGAGCGTTTTGTAGACCACCATCTCGAGCACCGCGGCCGAATCGATACGACCCCCGGCTGCCATGCCGAGAATACGAACGAGACCGATCGCGAGCACGATAGAAAAAATGACGGTAAACACGGCGCCTGCCGTGTTCACGAGCTCGTTGATCAAAGACCGCTTGAAGATCATAAAAGATAAAAGACTTCGCCTTGCGTTAATGCGCCATTTTAAGGCATGAAGCCTGTCCTTTAAAAGGCGCGCTTACAAAGGGTTACCCGTTTAGAAAGCCCGTTAGCTTAAAAAATAGTCATAGAAAACGCGGCACCAAAATAGCCCGATGACGACAACCATCACGGGTTTGACCGCGGCAAACCCTTTACGCGTGCAATAGGTCGCGCCGAGCCAATTGCCGATAATCCCGAAAATACCCGCAATCGCTCCTAATAAAATCAAGGTCTTACCGTTCAAAATAAAGATTGTTAACGCGCCGACATTCATCGGTAGGTTCAGTGACTTCGATAAGCCGTTTGCCTGCATCACGTTCATTTTGGCAATCGAGACCATCGCGATAATCAAAAACGTCCCCGTCCCCGGTCCGTAGCAGCCTTCATAAAAACCGAGAACCAAGGTAATAAGCATACAAAGGAAAACGGTTTTACTCGGTTTATGACCTTCGGCCGGGCTCGTAAATACGCGACTTTTAGTCACAAAAAGAAGCGTCAACGGTAAAAGAAACAAAAGCGCGACGGTAAAAATCTTCGCGTCGATAAAAAGCGCTGTTTGAGCCCCCAAAAAAGAGCCCGCGAAGGAAGAAAAGAGGCAGAAAAAAGTCAATCGCCAGGGTACGTATCCGCTTAGCGCGTATTTCACGGTCGCAACGAACGTCCCCATTGCCGAACTTAATTTATTCGTCCCGATTGCGAAGTGAATCGGTAGCCCGGCGATTAAATAGGCAGGAAGCGTAATAAGGCCCCCGCCTCCGGCAATCGAATCGACGAACCCTCCGACAAAAATCAGAGGGCAGACAATTAATAAAGTATTTAAATCGATGCCGAAAATATCCACGATGTGCCGGAATTCCAAATTTTGAGAAGCCTCATTTTACAACGTGCCGCTCAGAAAGAAAGCCTAAAGGAGATTCTTCTCTATATAAAAATACCCTCGCTATATATAGCGAGGGTATAGGTGAGAGATCAAGCCGGGCGATGGCCTACTTTCACTGGAAAAAGAACCAACTATCATCGGTGCGGAGGCGTTTCACTGATCTGTTCGGAAAGGGAAGTAGTGGGACCGCCACGCTATGGTCACCCGGCTTAAAGAGGGTAGGAAACCAAGTAAAGGAGGGGTCGGATATAAGTTTCGCGTTTGGATTGATTT
>DNBE01000008.1 GCA_003543795.1 Sutterella sp. | reverse complement strand
GGTATCGATCGGGAATTGATACTTCGACTCGATTTCCATATCAACTCGCGCTTGAAATGTCGTTTGATCGAAACTAATCGTCGTCACGCGTCCGATAACAACCCCCGCGCTTTTCACCGGTGCGCGAGGCTTTAGGCCGCCGATATTCTCAAATTGAGCGCATACCGTATAGGTTTTCGTTCCCATCGAGAAGGTTCCGAGATTCGCGGCTTTAAGTGCCGTAAAAAGGAGCGCGGCAAAGCCCGCAACCACGAAAAGCCCGACTAAAAGTTCGACCGTTCTGTTTTTCTTTTCTTTGCGTTCCATAAACGTAAACCTTCCTAAATAGAGAACATAAGTGCGGTCATAATGAAATCTAGACCCAAAACCATCAAAGACGATACGACGACGGTACGCGTCGTCGCGCGACTGACGCCTTCGGGCGTAGGTCTCGCGTGATAGCCCTGATATAAAGAAATCAACCCGACGGCAACGGCAAAAACTACGGCTTTAATAAGGCTATAAAGGACGTCGGTCCCGACGTCGACCCCGTCTTGCATCTGAGACCAAAACGCCCCGCCGTCAATCCCGATCATGACGACACCCACGAGCCAGGCGCCCATAATGCCGATAGCCGTAAAAATCACCGAAAGAATCGGAAGCGAAATAACCGTCGCGACAAACCTCGGCGCGATGACGCGCGTGACGGGATTCACACCCATCATTTCCATCGCGGCGACTTGTTCGCCCGCGCGCATCAACCCGATTTCTGCCGTTAGCGACGTTCCCGCTCGTCCGGCAAATAAAAGTGCCGTCACAACCGGCCCGAGTTCGCGAGCTAAAGATAAAGCTACCATCACGCCCAAAGCTTGTTCGCTACCGTAGCGCACCAAAATGAAATAGCCTTGAAGCGCGAGCACAAATCCCACGAAAAGACCTGATACGGCAATAATGATTAACGAATAATTGCCGATGAAGTGAATCTGTTGAACGATCAGCGAAAAGCGTGTGAGCGCTTTGGGTAAAACCCTCGCAATCGAAATCGCGAAAATCGTTAACCGCCCGACATGCCGAATCTGGTCGAGCGTCCAAGTGCCTAAACGAATGATGGCGTTCACGACTGACCTCCGGCAAGTCCGAAATCTTCCGCGATGGCGGAAGCCGGATAATGAAACTTAACAGGTCCGTCGGGTAAACCGTCCAAAAACTGTCTGACGTAAGGCTCTTGCGAAGCACTCAATTGCGCGGGCGTTCCTTCGGCAGCGATTTTGCCCGAGGCAATCATATAAACATAATCCGCAATCGCAAACGTCTCGGGTACATCGTGCGTGACGATGATGCTCGTCGCGTTTAGGGCGTCATTTAATTTACGCATGAGTTGCGCGGTCACGCCCATCGAAATCGGATCCAAACCCGCAAACGGTTCGTCATACATGATGAGTTCGGGATCGAGCGCAATCGTGCGCGCGAGCGCTACACGACGCGCCATACCGCCCGAAATTTCGCTTGGCATCAAATGCGCCGCGCCTCTTAGACCCACGGCGTTTAATTTCATGAGCGCCAAATCGATGATGATTTCATCAGACAATTGCGTTTGTTCTCGCAAGGGAAAAGCCACGTTATCTAAAACGCTCATATCGGTAAATAGAGCGCCGAACTGAAAGAGCATTCCCATGCGGCGACGCAATTTATACATGGTGGCGCTGTCATTTGCGTCAACGGTCGTGCCGTCCATCGTAATCGTGCCGGCATCGGGTTCGATTAAACCCCCGATTAACTTTAAAAGCGTCGTCTTACCCATCCCGGAGCCGCCCATAATGGCGACAACCGATCCCCTCTTAAAACGTAACGACACGTCTTCGAGAATGACGCGCGTCGCGTAACCGAAAGTTAAATGGTTGACGGTGATGAAATCGTCCACGAAAAAGTCCTAATTACGAATTCTGAATAATCGTTCAGTACAATATAAGTACCCGTTAATTCTAAATCAAAAAATCGCGCCCAAACCGCTCTTATTTGTAGCTTTTATGCGACCCACTCAGGGGTAAAACGAACAGGGCGAGAAATCCCTAATTCGGCAAGGCGCGAATCGTCTGCGTCAACAATCGGAAACGCCAAGCCGATATCTTGCGGGATGTCTAAAGCTCGACCCGTTTTCATGTCGATATAGGCCCATTCCGTCGCGCCCACGAAGACCAGCTTTTTATCGCGTTTGATGGCGTAGCGCCGAAGGGATCTCGAAGCGTGATGCGCTTGAACCCAAGTGTAAGCGGTTAATTCGTCGCCCAAAAACGTCGGGCGAAGAAATTCCGCCCAATGTTCTCGCGCGACCCAGGCTTCGCCTCGCTTTAAGCAAGCTTGCGTTCCCCAACCGAGGAGATCCGCGTGCTCGAGAGCGACGATTTCCATAAAGCGCAAATATTCTCGATTATTGACGTGCCCAAGCACGTCAATCGATTCGGGTCCGATGATGAAAGTTTTCTCAAAGATATCAACCATAAACGAATGACTACCAAGGATAAAAAACGGTGTCATTTTACCCTTTCAAAAGGGGTTTTTAGACCCGCGAAAATCGCGACTTTCCGCGAAGCTTTATTGCCCTACGAAATTTCTCCTATTTCAGTAGGAAAGTCAGTCCCTTAGGGTGGTTCTTTTTTATATTGCGGTAAAATGGCTCTTTCTTCGAAAAAACGCGCGTCTTTCGTTTAAAAGTATTTACATGGCTAAAAAGTCTTCGGTCTTCGCAACCTGCGCTAAATGGTTTGCCCTCGTCAGCGTCACGGGTATCGGTGTCGCTTTAAGCGTCGTGCTCCTCGTTTTTAGCATCGTCTACTATCAGTTGCCGCCTTTGGATAGCCTCGAAGACTACCGCCCGAAAATCCCGATGCAGATTTATACCGCCGATAATGTCTTAATCGGCGAATTCGGGACCGAAAGACGCGAGTTCGTCTCGATTGCCGACATGCCGCGCTCGATTCGCCTTGCCGTTTTAGCGGCCGAAGATAGCGACTTTTACGAGCACTCTGGCATTAAATTAACGGGGATTATGCGCGCCGCGCTTGCCAATTTGATGACGGGACGCAGAGGCCAGGGCGGAAGCACCATTACGATGCAGGTCGCTCGTAATTTCTTTTTATCGAACGAGCGTAGCTACACACGCAAAATCTACGAAGTCGCGATGGCGTTTAAAATCGAGCGCCAGCTTTCCAAAGACCGAATCCTCGAGGTTTATATGAATCAAATCTTCCTCGGGAATCGCTCTTACGGTTTTGCGAGCGCCGCTAAAACTTATTTCGGAAAGCAACTCTCCGAACTCTCCATTTCCGAATGCGCGACATTAGCGGGATTACCCGTCGCGCCCGCGACTTACAATCCTTTCGTGAATATCCGTCGCGCGACCATGCGTCGAAATTACGTTCTTTCTCGCATGCATCAACTCGGCTATATCGATGACATCACCTACGAAAGCCAAGTCGCGCAACCGATTGTTGTGAAGCAACAGTCAACTGAACAAGAAAAAGCCAAACCGAAAATCGCGGACATCCATGCCGAATATGTCGCGGAACTCGCACGCTACATCCTCTTTAATAAAGAAATCGGTAAAAGTGCTTCGGGCGAACCCGTTACCTTGGGCGAAAATATTTATAGCCAAGGTCTCAACGTCTACACGACAATCCGTTCCACGGACCAACAATTAGCAAGCGCCGTCGTTCGCGAACGATTGATGGAGTACGACATGCGCTACGGCTATCGCGGTTGTTTGGGTTATGTGACCTTAACCGAGAATGCCGAAGAAAATAAAGAGGCGATCAACAAAGCGCTTAGCACCGTTAGGAAGTCAGACGGCTACTACCCGGCGGTCGTCCTCAAGATGGATAAAAAAGGCATGCTCGTTCGTCGCGCGGACGGCCAGGAAATCACGATTGCGCCCGCTCGTTACGAGTATTTCGCGAGAAACTATATTGCCAAACCCGGCCAAAAATTAGCCGAACGCTTTGCTTCCGGCGAATTACGCGCAGGCTCCGTCATCCTCATTCACCGCGCGCCTAAATCCGCAGAATTTATGCTCGCGCAACTGCCTCGCGTCGAAAGCGCGTTCGTTGCGGCCGATTTCGAAACGGGCGCGGTTCGCGCGCTTGTCGGCGGCTTTGATTTTGATATCAGCAAATATAACCACGTCATTTCCGCGAAACGCCAACCCGGCTCAAGCTTTAAACCCTTCATTTACTCCGCCGCGCTCGATAAAGGCTTTACGGCTTCGACAATTATTAACGATGCCCCGATTACGATTGATCCGAGCGAAACGGGCGGCAGACTCTGGGAACCGAAAAACTACGAAGGGACGTATGACGGCCCGATGACGCTAGCGACCGCGCTCAAAAAATCGAAAAACCTCGTTTCGATTCGCGTTATGCAAGCGATCGGCCCGCAATACGCGCAAAACTACGTGACGCGTTTCGGATTCAAAAAAGATAACCATCCGCCGTTTTTAACGACAGCTTTAGGCGCTGGCACGGTGACGCCTTGGGAAATGCTTCGCGGCTACGGCATTTTTGCTAACGGCGGCTATATGATCGAGCCCTACATCATCGAAAAAGTAACCGATGCCGCGGGGAACGTCATCCTCGAACATCCGTCCGTTAAGGCGGGCACGAACGCGCCTCGGGCAATCGACGCGAGAAACGCTTTTATTATGCATACGCTCCTTAGAGGCGTTGCCCTTGAAGGCACCGGGCGAGGGGCTTCCACCGCGCTACAAAGAACCGATATGGGCGCCAAAACCGGAACAACCAATAATTCGGTTGACGCGTGGTTTGCGGGCTATGTCGGAAACATGGTCGCGATTTGTTGGATCGGCTACGATCAACCCTATCCGCTCGGCAATCGCGAAACAGGCGGCGGCTTGGCGTTACCCGTCTGGCGCGAATATATGAAGGTTGCGATGAAGGGCGTCCCCTTTTATGAACGCCATCAACCGAACGACGTTGTCGAAGTCGACGGCACTTACTACTACGCAGACCAGGTATCGGACGCCGTTCAAACGCTCGGATTGGGTGAAAAGACAAAACCGGTCGAAATGGACGAAGTCCAAAATATCTTAAGAGACCAACTCTTTTAAGAAAAAGTAACGTTCCGAATTCCGACCTTGTTTAACGCTTCGGCGAGGACGGCTTCGAGCGTTTGCCCCGAACGGGTATCCGTCCAACGATCGTTTTCTAAGCGAAAGTGCTTGCCGGAAGCCTTTAAAGCGACCCAAATTTCCTGCATAGGGGCTTGGATATTGATTACGATGTGGCTTTCGTCAGGTAAGATGACATCCAAGACATGCCCGAGGATGTCGGCCTCGCACCCGACGTCTTCAAGAGCGTTTTGCAAAGCGTTAAATGTTTCTTGCGCTTTCAAAAGAAATTCGGTTTCCGTCATAAGGAAAATTTTGATGAAAAAGTTTTTGTATTGCGTTGCGGCCGCTATCATCGTTTCGGCCGTTTCCGCCTGTGGCATCAAAGGTGACCTCTATATGCCGCACGCCGCTCATCTTAACACGCAAAGCACCTCCAAATGACCACGCCCGACTATCTCCCTTCGGGTTTTGAGTACGTCGGCGGTCGCCTTCAATTCGCGCATGTCGATCTCGCTAGCTTAGCGAATCGCTTCGGAACACCGCTTTACGTCTATGACGCTCAAACGCTCTCCCAAGCTTATGACGCCTACGCGAACGCTTTAGGTAGCACGGGGCTCGTTTGCTTTGCCGTCAAAGCAAACGCGTCGCTTTCCCTTTTATCCCTTTTAGCAAAACGCGGCGCGGGGTTTGATGTCGTAAGCGGAGGCGAGCTCGAAACCGTGATCAAAGCAGGGGGAAGTCCTGCCAACTGTGTTTTTTCGGGCGTTGCGAAAAGCCACGAAGAAATAAAAAGAGCGCTGCAATTAAAAATTAAAGCGATCAACATCGAAAGCATCCCGGAATTGCGTCGCGTCTCTGCCGTCGCGTCCGAATTAGGAACGGTTGCCCCGATTACTTTCCGAATTAACCCGAATGTGAGCGCGAAAACGCATCCTAAGATTTCAACAGGCCTCAAAATCAATAAATTCGGGATTCCGCACGAAGAGGCGCTCAAAGCTTTTGAACTGGCCGCCTCCTTACCGAACGTTTGCGTGGTCGGGATTGATTGCCACATCGGAAGCCAAATTACGGATTTAGCGCCTTTTGCCGAAGCCGCCGATTGCATTATTGAATTAGCGCGTACCCTCAAAACCAAAGGGATACCCCTTTCTCACATCGATTTCGGAGGCGGTTTGGGTGTGAGATATCGCGATGTCGATACGCCGCCCGCACCTGCCGCTCTCGTCAAGATGCTTCAAGATAAACTTAACGAAGCAGCCCTATCCAACCTTGAAATCATTCTTGAGCCCGGTCGCTCTTTAGTTGCGACCTCGGGCGTCTTTCTGACGCGCGTCGAATATGTAAAAGAGACGCCCGAGAAGCGCTTCGCGCTCGTTGACGCGGGAATGAACGACATGGTTCGAGTCGCGATGTATGACGCGGATATGCCGCTTCTTGCTATTAAAGCGAGTGACGCTCGTCAGACCTATGACGTCGCGGGACCAATTTGCGAATCTAGCGACGTCTTTAAAAAGGACATCTTGCTACCCGCTCTCACAGAAGGCGATTACCTCGCCATTGCCATGGCGGGCGCTTACGGATTTTCGATGGCGAGCCACTACAACATGCGCGCCAAAGTCGCGGAAGTGTTACTTGAAGGCGGCGTCGCGCGCCTTATTCGGAAGCGCCAAACTTTAAGCGCCCTTTGGGATGACGAAATTTACGGGCCTTAAAACGCAAGCGTAAAATAACGCTTGAGAATCAATGTAATCCGCCGTTTTTATTTACCTATGCTTGACTTTTTTTCGCAGCCGGGGTCCGTTGCCTATACCTTATTTACTTATTCGCTTGTCATCGCGATCGGGATGGCGCTCGGCTCCGTTCGTATTTTCGGCATTAAACTCGGCGTCATTTTCGTTCTTTTTGTGGGTTTTGTCGTCGATTATCTTTTCGCGAGCATCGACCCCTCGATGCTAGCTTTCGTGCGCGATTTCGGTCTGACGTTTTTTATGTACTTCATCGGCGTTCAAGTCGGACCTTCCTTTATCTCAACCCTTAAAACCGGCGGCCTTAAACTAAATATCCTCATGATCGGCGGCGTGCTTTTATCCGTTGCGACCGCGTTAATCCTCTTTTTCGCGTTTTCAAGCCACATCTCTTTACCCGAAACGATGGGCGCATATTTCGGCGCCGTAACGAACACGCCGGGGTTGGGCGCCGCGCAAGAAGTGTTAAACCACCTTCAATATGAAGGGAAAGACATTTCCATCGTTTACGCTTGCGCGTACCCGATGGGCTTTATCGGCCTTTTACTTTCGATTATCGCAATTAAGGTTCTCTTTAAAATCGACCCAGCGGTCGAAGACGCGGCTTGGAATCGTTCCGTTTCGAAAGACCTCCCCATTTATTTCACGGTCGAAGTCACAAATCCGGGTATTGTCGGTAAAACCATCGGCCTTATTCGACAAAGTTCGCAGCTTGCGTTTATCGCGAGTCGCTTAAAGCGAGGCGACCTCTTTTTTAGCCCGAACGCGACAACCGTCATTGAAGCGGGCGACCTCATCATGATTGTGACCGAGGCGCGTTTTAAAGACTTTATTGTCGCCTTTTTCGGAAAAGAAAATACCGAAGTAGAAATCGACGAAGAAAATTCCCCGATTGTGCAGCGCACGCTCATGATGACGCGTGCCAATAAAATCGGCATCAAAGTTCACGACCTGCATCTCTCGAAATTTGACGGCGTAAACGTGACGCGCATCTATCGCTCTGGCATGGAACTTTTCCCCTATCCCAAGATGCGTTTGCAATTCGGAGACCGCTTACTTTGTGTCGGTAAAGAAGCCGCAATCGATCGCTTAGCACACGTTTTAGGTAACCAAGCGCGTTACCTGATTCCTTCTCTTGCGTCCATTTTCACGGGTATTCTCGCGGGCATTCTGTTCGGGTCCGTCCCCTTTGTCATTCCGGGACTCCCCGTTCCGATGCGCTTAGGTGTCGCGGGAGGGCCGCTCATTATCGGGATTTTGATCGGTTGCTACGGACCGTTCTTGCGACTTAATACTTACGTATCGAGTTCGGCAAACGAACTTCTTAGAAGTATCGGTATGGCGCTCTTTTTAGCAAGTATCGGGTTAAATGCCGGGGAAAAGTTTTTCGACGCCTTGATTTCTGGCGAAGCGACGCTTTATATGATTGTCGGCTTTGTCATCGCGGTCTTCCCCGCGATGGCAATCGGTATTTTTGCTCGCGTGGTACTTAAAACTAACTTCCACGCGATTTCCGGCATGCTCGCCGGAATGGGAACGAATACCCCGATCCTTTCTTATTGCGCGAGTTTGTCGGATAAAAATTCGCCCGCGATTGCCTATACGACCGTTTACCCGATGACGATGTTTTTACGCATCCTGTCGGGTCAGGTCATCTTGATAGCGCTCTCATCCTTTGTCATCGTTTAACGTTGGGCTAAGGTATCCCTTCTACGATTAGGCCTCAAGGAAACGTTTTTTCTTTCTGAGGCCAATGGATATGTTTTTATTTGAGAGCGCCTGTTTTCGCGTTTCGGCAGCTAAATTTGCCGATATTGAGCCTTCGCTTTTACCCGAAATCGCTTTTGTCGGGCGCTCGAACGCGGGGAAATCCTCGACCATCAATACATTGACTCACAAGCGCCAATTGGCTTTCGCCTCTAAAACGCCGGGAAGAACGCAACTCATTAATTTTTTTACCTTATCTAAAAAAAACCAAGATAAGAGTTTGACGCCCGTTGCCGAACTCGTCGATTTGCCTGGCTACGGCTTTTCTAAAGCCGACCCCGCGACGCGCGCTTCTTGGGGGCGCCTTGCGACCGATTACCTTTTAGGACGCCAAAATTTGGTCGGGGTCGTCATCGTGATGGACGCTAGACGCCCTTTTACCGTTAGCGACGATTGGGTCATCGACCTTTTAAACACCCGACCCGTAAAGCTTCATTTTTTACTCAATAAAGCCGATCAAATTAAAGCTGCCGACAGAAAACCGACGCTTGCGACTTCTTTGTCGCGAGCCGAGTCGCTCGGTACACACGTTACGACACAATTTTTCTCAAGCCTTAAAAAAGAGGGGCTTCCCGAACTCGAAGACGTGCTCACGCACTGGATTGATGGCACCGAAATCGTTCGGGAATCATCTCTTATTTAACTAGTAGAGGACTTTTTTATGCAAACCGTATTGTCACAGTTTCCGCAACGTCGTATGCGCCGCATGCGTCGCGATGAGTTTTCTCGCCGCTTAATGAGAGAAACGACCCTGACGGCTTCGGATTTAATCCTGCCCGTTTTCGTGGTCGAAGGCGAACATCAGCGCATCCCTGTCCCGTCCATGCCCGACGTTTATCGGTTAAGTATCGATGAGCTCATCAACGTGGCTCGTGAAATGGTTGAGCTCGGCATCCCGATGATCGCGCTTTTCCCCGCGCTTGACGATAACGTTAAGACTTTTGACGGGGTGGAAGTCCGAAATGAAAACGGTTTAATTCCTCGCGCCGTTCGCGCGATTAAAAAAGCCTGCCCGACTTTAGGTGTCATGTGCGATGTGGCACTCGACCCTTACACGACCCACGGCCAAGATGGTATCCCTGACGAAACGGGTTATCTCGATAATGACAAGACCATCGCGATGCTCATTGATCAGGCGCTCACGCAAGCTCGTGCGGGCGCGGACGTCATTGCGCCTAGCGACATGATGGACGGCCGAATCGGTGCTATCCGTGAAGCTTTAGATAAAGAAGGCTTTATCGCCACGCGCATCATGGCTTATTCCACCAAATACGCGAGCGCTTTCTACGGTCCCTTCCGAGACGCCGTTCAGTCTGCCAAAGGTTTCGGCAAGAGTACGAAAGTAACTTACCAAATGGATCCCGCTAACGCCAATGAAGCTTTCTGGGAAACCGGTCTCGATTTGGC
>DNBE01000152.1 GCA_003543795.1 Sutterella sp. | reverse complement strand
AGCCTTCGCCTTCAGGCGAGGGTGGTTGACGGCGATCCTTGGATAGAAAAATCCTATATAAAATTTTCGGAATGAAGACGCGTCAACGGCGTCTCGGAAAGAACAAGGATGGGACACACTTGTTCGCGTTTAAATTGGGAGGTAGCGACGTGCTTTATCACAAAATCGACGAGTCTTGCCTCAAAATGCTTTTTGACGCTTGCAACCGACTTCCCCGTCAAAATCTCTCGCAAGACTTTATCGAGCGTCTCGTATGGCGGTAAATCGTCCGAATCTTTTTGGTCGGGCGCAAGTTCCGCAGACGGTTCTTTTTCAAAAATGGAAGTCGGAATCACGTCTCGCACGAAAGCATCTTCGCGCGCGACGCGATACAAAGCGCTCTTAAAAACATCACCGATAAAATTAAAGCCGCCGGCCATGTCGCCGTAGAGCGTTCCGTAACCCACGGCCGCTTCGCTTTTATTGGACGTCCCCAAAAGAAGCCAGCCGCGCGCGTTACTGAGCGCCATGAGGATATTCGCTCTGATACGCGCCTGAAGATTTTGTTTCGTTAAACCCGCTTCAAAAACATCAAGCCCGAGCGTTTTACGGTATTTCCCGTAAAGTTCTTCAATATTAAATTCCAGGAGTTCGGTGCCGAGGTTTTTCGCAAGCGCTCGGGCATCTTCCAAACTTTCTTTCGTGGTATGGGGCCCGGGCATCAAAACGGGATGCACATGGTCTTTACCCAAAGCTTTGACCGCAACGGAGGCGACAAACGCGCTATCCATACCGCCCGATAACCCGAGCGTAACATCCGTAAAGCCCGAGTTTCGCATATATAGTTTCAAACCCGTTTGCATCGCTTGAAGAAGGGCGTCATTTGCCCCGCAAGGATTGACTTTGGTAGCCGAAACATCAAAATAGGTTTCGGGCGCGACGTAGTTCGCTCGCCTTTTTCCCGAAAGGACGACCCGACAAAATCCCGGATAAACGCGAGAGGCATCGTATGCGGTCGGGTCGATCACAACATAATCCGACCCTTCAAACGTTTTCTCTCGCCCGCAAAAAGGCGTTTCGTTAAAGTAGACGTCAAAGGGAAGTCCCAAAACTTCTTTCCGAACCCAAAGAGCGCCCGAACGAGGCACGGCGGGGATTTCGGTAAAGGCACCGCCTTGAACGCGATAAACTTTTCGGCCTTCGGGCGTGATGACCGGAAGGACGAGCGCGGGCGCCGCGCTTTTCGCGTCGCGCAAGACTTTCGCGAACGCGGCGCGAACGGTCTCAAAATTCGCGCTCGTTAAATGCTCCCCGCTCACAAAGCCGGTTAAGGCAGACGCGGAAAATAAAAGCGTATCGTCGGCTTTAAACCGCCTATCTCGCGCGAAACCGACAATGGTTTTGGCGTTTACCGTCGGACGACCCCACGCGAAGGGCTGAGCGAAAACATATTGGGACATAAGAGCGGTCTTTCTTAAATCAATTGCCTGAAAGTATTCTAGGCTTTCGTTATTAAAAAGAGGGTCTTGTGACCCCCTTTTTTAAAGTAAAAAGCCGTGCGCGAACTTACTTAAAGACTTTTTCCAAGTTCGGAACGACTTGTTTTTTGCGGCTCATGACACTGGCTAGCCACAAGTTACCCTTGGCTAGTTCAGCCGCACCCTGACCGAAAGCAGACGCGACGCGTTCGGGTTCGTCGCTCACCAAAAGAAGTTCGCTCCCTTCTTTCATGATGTCGGTTAAAAGTAAAAGAACGGAATGTCTCTCGCCTTCAGCTTTAACGCTAGCGATTTCTTTTTCTAAATCGGCTTTGATGTCGTCTACCAAAGATAAGCTTACAAGTTCGAGCTGCCCCACGCCGATTTTTTGTCCCGACATATTGAAGTCTTTGAAATCGCGGAAAACGAGATCACGAACGGGGGTACCCGCGACGGCGCTCTTTGCTTTAAAAAGATCCATCCCGAGCGCTTCGATATCGGAAACACCCGCGATAGCGGCAAGTTTTTGCGCGCTTTCGCGATCAAAGGGAGTCGTGGTCGGGCTCTTAAAGATGACCGTATCGGACAAAATCGCGCAAAGCATCGCGCCCGCAATCGCTTGCGGAATCGCGAAATTCGCGTAAGCGAACATTCTTTCGAGCACGGTGCAGGTGCAACCCACAGGGAAAATCACGGCTTCTAGGGGAGAAGACGTCGTCACGTCACCCAACTTGTGGTGATCGACAATGCCTTTGATATTCGCTTGATCGATATCGGCAGGCGCCTGCGCGATATCGGAATAGTCAACGAGATAAATGTCTTTACCCGCAACCGAAGTTACCACTTCGGGGGCTTTAAGGCCGAAACGGTCGAGTACGAATTGCGTTTCGGGCGAAGGTGTGCCTTGCGCGCAGGCAACGGCATCGATGCCGCGCTCTTTTTCAAAATAAGCGCAGGCGATAGCGCTCACAATCGAATCCGTATCGGGATTTTTGTGTCCGATTACATAGGCTGTCATAAGTGAAATCCTTTTTCGTTACAAATGCGTTAACTGTTAATTTTATGCTATTGCTTTTCCGAAGGCGACCTTTTCGTCGCCCCTATAGCCCTCAACATTTCGGCTTCATCGCCTGCGAGTTCGACTTCTCTAAACCCGATTTTTACTAAATGGCGAGCAATGTTTTCGTGGATCGCGAAAGCGCGACCGATAATGAACCACTCTCTAGCGCCTTGAACGACGTCGATTGCTTCTAAAAAAGCGTCAACCGCGTTGCGACTCGTAAAAAAAACGACGGGCGGCTCTTTTTTAATCAGGAGTTCGAGTTCTTCGCGCATCTTCTGCATGAGCTCCAACGGTTTTCGATTGTAGACACCCGCGGTGTCTACTTTGACACCCTTGGCCGTCAATGTCTCTTTGACGGCAAAGGGCGCGTCCGTTGCCCCGACTAAAAGGATTTCTTTCGGGTAACCTAGCGCTTCAAGGCGCTCGATTAACGCTTCGTGGCCGCTTTGGGCAGTCGCGACATCGGGGTAGATGACGGTTGCTTTCGGAAAAGCGGTTTTAATCGCCTCGGCACTGACGCGTCCGACCGTATAAAAAGGGCCGATAGCTTCCCCTGTAAAACCCTTTGCGACAGCGATAACGGCAGACGGAGAAGAAAAAAAGACGGGCGTTTGTCGCAAAATCGCTTTTTGCGCTTCCACGATTTCTGAGGCCTTTTTAATGAGCGTAAAAGCGGGCCAGACGTAAATTCCTTCAGAGGCGACGGAAAGTGTCTGCCCTAAAAACCGAACCCGTGTTAAAAAGACGGGACGCATGGCTTTAAAGTCCTTCGGGGACAAAGCGCGCCGCGCCTTGAGCCAAAAGCTTTCGTACCGCTTCTTGAGCAAGGACTAAGGGTTCGGACGCTTTTCCCGTGACGCGCGTACGGATAAATTCCCCTGTGGTCGCGTCTCCGATTAAAGCGGTAAGGGTCATCGCGTCGCCTTCGATTCGCGCGAGAGCGCCAAGGGGTACTTGGCAAGAGCCTCCGAGTAAACGGCTGACTTCGCGCTCGGCGGCAGTCGCCAAAAATGAGGCTTCATCATGCACGCAACGCGCAAGCTCGCAAGCGAAAGCATTCCCCGTCGCGCACTCGATCCCGAGCGCGCCTTGGCCTGGCGACGGGACGAACGTTTCTAGCGGCAAAACTTCACGAATGCGGTCTTCAAGCCCCAAGCGTTTAATTCCCGCGTAGGCCATGATGAGCGCGTCGCAGACGCCGTTATCAAGCTTTGATAAACGTGTCGCGACGTTTCCTCTGACGCTAACGACTTCAAGCGTGGGGTAGTAATGGCGAATAAGCATTTCGCGCCTTAAGCTCGAAGTGCCGACAATCGCGCCGGCTGGCATTTCTTCTAAGGACGCGTAGCGAGCGCTGATAAAGACGTCGTTAGCAACCTCGCGTTCGCTCACGGCCGCGAGCGTAAACCCATCGGGGAGCGTCATCGGGACATCTTTAAGAGAATGTACCGCGAAATGCGCGCGGCCGTCCGCTACCGCTTCTTCGAGTTCTTTGACAAAAAGGCCTTTGCCGCCGATGGCAGATAACTTTTGGGCGAGGTTTTTATCGCCTTGCGTGGTCATTTCAAGAAGTTGCGTTGACACACCCGCGACGCTTTGCAAGCGTTGCGCGACAAATTGCGCTTGCCATTTAGCTAAAACAGAAGCGCGGGTCGCAATGACAACAGTGGATTCAGACATCGGTTTTAAAAGGTTCGGTAATCTCAAAAAAAGAAAATTTATTTTAAGGCGCGAGTGATAAGCGA
>DNBE01000079.1:8555-8829 GCA_003543795.1 Sutterella sp. | reverse complement strand
AGCGACCGCTCACGTCGTCGAGACGAAGGTCATGAACTGGGTGCTCGATCAAGCGAAGACGACCGAAGAAGTCTTAGCTTTTGACGCCGTGATGCAAGGCTAAGAGCCCTAGCATTCGAACTTAAAACGTTTAAGGAGAGCACGCGATGACGCAAGCCAATCTGATTCCCACCGTGATTGAAGCTACGGGACGGGGAGAACGTGCGTTTGATATTTATTCGCGTTTACTTCGCGATCGCATCGTTTTTTTGAGCGGTGAAGTCACGATGGAAAG
>DNBE01000079.1:2334-8362 GCA_003543795.1 Sutterella sp. | reverse complement strand
GCGGTTTCCACGATTTGCGTGGGGTTAGCCGCGAGCATGGGCGCGTTTTTGCTTGCCGCGGGAGAGCCCGGGAAGCGCTTCGCGTTGCCCAATTCCCGCATCATGATTCATCAGCCTTCGGGCGGCTCACGCGGGATGGCTAGCGACATTGAGATTCAGGCTAAAGAAATTTTGTCTCTTAAAAAGACGCTCAACGAATCTCTAGCCGCCATGACGGGGCAAAGTCTTGAAGTGATCGCGAGAGACACCGATCGCGATAACTACATGAACCCGTACGAAGCGAAGGCCTACGGCATCATCGATGAAGTCTTCGCTAAGCGCGCGGCTTAAAAAATTTTTTCTTTTTTCCTTTGGTTTTTGATTTCGAGGGTTAACTCATGAGCGAAAAACGCTGTGCTTTTTGCCATCGCCGCGAATCCGAAGTCTCGCATTTAGTCGCAGCCGGCGACTTAGCCATCTGCGAAGATTGCGCGAAAAGCGCGTTAGCTGCCATGCAAGACGACCCGGAAGTAAAACCTTCCGAGCCCGAAGTCGAGAAACCTTTACCGAAACCTAGCGAAATCGCGGCCAAACTCGACCAATATATCGTCGGGCAAACGCGCGCCAAAAAAATCCTCGCGGTCGCGGTCTATAACCACTTTAAGCGCCTTAAAAACGCTCAAGCTACAGATAAAGACGTCGAGCTCACGAAAAGTAACATTCTGTTGATCGGACCTACGGGGTCGGGGAAAACGCTTTTCGCGCAAACCTTAGCCAAAATGCTTGACGTTCCGTTCGCGATTGCGGACGCGACGACCTTAACCGAAGCGGGCTATGTCGGCGAAGACGTCGAAAATGTGATTTTTAAGCTCGTTCAAGCCGCTAGCGGCGATATCGAGCGCGCTCAAACGGGCATCGTCTATTTGGATGAAATCGACAAAATCGCGCGTCGCTCCGAAAACCGTTCGATTACGCGCGACGTCTCGGGCGAAGGCGTTCAACAGGCGCTCTTAAAGCTTGTCGAAGGGACGGTAGCGAATATGCCCGAAGCGGGCGGTCGTAAAAACCCCGGCAAAGCGATGATGACGTGCGATACGACGAACATTTTATTTATCTGCGGCGGGGCCTTTGACGGGTTAACGCAGATTATCGAGCGTCGTACGGAAAAAACCGCGATCGGTTTTTCCCTAGAAAAAGTCAAAGACCCCCAAAAAGGGCTTTTGCATGACGTTCGCCCCGAAGATTTGGTGAAGTACGGCATTATTCCCGAACTCGTGGGAAGGCTCCCTGTCATCGCGACTTTAGACGAATTGGATTTGGAAGCCCTTTGCGCGATTCTCACGCGTCCTAAAAACGCGCTCATTCGCCAGTACGAAACGCTTTTTGCGATGGATAACGTCAAACTCACGGTCGAGCCCGAGGCGCTCGAAGCTATCGCTAAACGCGCTCAAGTCCGTAAAACGGGGGCTCGCGGTTTGCGCTCGATTGTCGAGGACCTTTTGACGCCCGCCATGTACGAGATTCCGGATGACGCGAGCATCAAAGAAGTCATCGTCACGAAAGACGCCGTCGAAGGCAATGCGCCCCTAAAGTACGTCAAATAACCTAACGGTTGCCGACGCTTTCGTCTTCCCCCTTGAAATCTGCTAATTTCGACCCCATATGCGTGGTGAGTCGAAAACATATTTAGTTAATTTAGGAAATACATGCGTCATAGAATTCTTACCGAGGCTCAGGAGCCTCCTACAATCGATCAGTTCCCCATGCTGCCGTTGCGCGACATGGTGTTGTTCCCGGGTTCGATTACGCCCGTGTACGCGGGTCGTCCTCAGTCGCTTGCGGCGATTAAAGCCGCAAAGCGCGGTTACGTTTTTATTCTCGCGCAACGCGACGCGACAATCGATGACCCGAAGGTCGAAGATCTCTATCAAGTGGGTGTCGTTGCTAAGATTTTGCAGCAGATTACGCTCGATGACGGAACGGTAAAGATTTTGGTTTCGGGCGAGCGTCGCGCTCGGGCGCGCGAACTCGTCTGGGATGACGAAAGACATTGCTTTATCGCGGTGACGGTACCTTTTTCGACCGATAACGATGTCGCGGCCTACGAAGAAGACGAATATATGAAGGTTCTCTACGAAACCTTCAATAACTATTCGCGCCATACGAATAACAACATCCCGAAAGGTTTACCGCAAAATTTATTAAGTAAAAAGTCACTTGAAACAAGCGTCGATATCGCTTGCGCCTATATCGAGGCGCCGGCTGATAAACGCCAAGAAATTTTGCAAGAAGAGCAGCTTTCCGTTCGCACGAATAAAGCGATCGCTCGTATGCAAGAAGTCCTCAATAACCATCAATTAAACGAAAGTATCCAAAAGCAAGTCAAGCAGCAGATGGATAAAAATCAGCGCGAGTACTTCTTAAACGAGCAGATGAAGGTCATCCAAAAAGAGTTGGGCGGCGACGAACGCGACGACTTTGACGAACTCGCGAAGAAAATTGAAGAAGCGGGCATGAGCGAAGAGGCGCATGAAAAAGCCAAGCAAGAGTTAAAGAAACTCAAGCAGATGGCTCCCATGAGCGCCGAAGCGACCGTCGTTCGCGGATACTTGGACGCGCTTTTAGATCTTCCGTGGAAAGAAAAAAGCGAAGTCTCGACCGATATCACGAAAGCGGCGAAGATTTTGGATGAAGACCATTACGGGTTAGAAAAGGTCAAAGAAAGAATTCTCGAATATTTAGCCGTACAAACACGAGTCGACCGTCTGAAAGCGCCGATTTTGTGCTTGGTAGGCGCCCCCGGCGTCGGTAAAACGTCGCTCGGGCAATCAATCGCGCGCGCGACGAACAGGCGCTACGTTCGTATGGCATTGGGCGGCGTTCGTGACGAAGCCGAAATCCGCGGCCACAGAAGGACTTACATCGGTTCGATGCCGGGCAAAATCATCCAATCGATTCAGAAGGCAGGCGTCAAGAACCCTTTCTTTTTACTTGATGAAATCGACAAGATGGGAATGGATCAAAGGGGAGATCCGGCCTCAGCCCTGCTTGAAGTGCTCGACCCTGAACAAAACCATACGTTTCAAGATCACTACATCGAAGTCGATTACGATTTATCCGACGTGATGTTCGTTGCGACGAGTAATTCGCTAAACATCCCGCAAGCGCTCTTAGACCGTATGGAAGTGATTCATCTTTCGGGCTACACCGAAGATGAGAAACTTAATATCGCGAAGCGCCATTTGATTCCGAAGCAGTTGAAAGCAAACGGCCTGTCCGAAAAAGAACTCGCGATCGCGGACGACGCGGTGCTCGATATCATCCGCTACTACACGCGAGAAGCGGGCGTACGCGGCTTAGAGCGGGAGATTAGTAAGATTTGCCGCAAGGTCGTGAAATCGATGCTCACGCAAAAGAAGACCGCTAAGGCTAAACTCGTTCGCGTTAAAAGCGATAACCTTTCGACCTATCTCGGGGTGAAGCGCTTTAGTTTCGGCGTCGCGCACAAAGAAGCGCGTGTGGGCGAAGTCAACGGCTTAGCTTGGACCGAAGTGGGCGGCGACATTCTTTCGATTGAAGCCGCGGTCTTCCCGGGCAAAGGTCAGGTGTTAAGAACGGGGAGTTTGGGCGACGTGATGAAAGAAAGCGTCGAAGCGGCTCGCAGCGTCGTTCGCTCTCGCGCGCAAGCCTTGGGGTTAGATCCCGAACTTTTCGGGAAAACCGATTGGCACTTACATTTCCCCGAAGGCGCGACGCCCAAAGACGGGCCTAGCGCGGGCGGCGCGATTACGACCGCGATGGTCTCGGCTTTAACGAAGATTGCCGTCAGACCCGATGTGGCGATGACGGGCGAAATCACGCTCCACGGCGAGATTCTTGAGATCGGCGGCTTAAAAGAAAAGCTCCTTGCGGCTTTGCGCGCGGGGATTAAGACCGTGATGATTCCGCAAGATAACGTCAAAGACCTCGAAGAGATTCCGCAAAATGTCAAAGACGGTCTTGAAATCATTCCGGTTCGTTGGATTGAGGAGATTTTGCCAATCGCGTTGACGCAAAATCCGTTTGAAGCGGCGGCAACGGCAAAGCCCGAGTTGTCACCTGCTACCGATTGCGTTCACGCGTAAGGGCGTGAGACACTCGGGGCGCGAGTTTTCATTGAAATCCCGCGCCCCGTCAAGTAAAATCGCAACTTCATTTCTGGGTGCTTAGCTCAGTTGGTAGAGCGGCGCCTTTACACGGCGTAGGTCGGGAGTTCGAGTCTCTTAGCACCCACCAGTTTTTACATAAGCCGCTTCTTTTTTAAGAAGCGGCTTTTCTTTTCTCATTTCTTTTTTTGCTACTCGAATTAAACCTAAACTTCTTTCACTTATTTTTTTTTGGGGAGGGGGAAATATAAATAGAGCTTCTAAATTGACTTCTAAAAAAGAGACTCGAAGGCATTATCTTGGGTGCAATATTTGTAATGTTGACTCTTGGCTATAATCTTCGAATCTTGAGCGTCGTTGGCTTACGTTGAGGGTCTTTGGCGTTAAAGTAGTCTCGATGTTTTACGTTTTTGGTTTTGACATTTTTTAGCCAAAAGGTCATAAAAATGAATTATCAAGAGATTTCAGATTTTGTAGATGCCCATCAGAATGAGGCAATTACCTTTTTGCAATCGCTTTTACGAATTCCTTCTCCGACCGGAGAAGAAAAAGCGGTTGCCGAATTTATCGCTTCTAAATTACGTACCGAAGGTTTTAATCCGACCTTTGAGTGTGCAGATCCCGACCGTCCGAATTTATTAAATACGTGGAAAGGAGGGGAAGGAAAGACTCTTCTTTTTAACGGCCATATGGACGTCTTTCCGCCAGAAGCCTCTCCCGCGCGAGATCCGTGGTCGGGCGAAATCGTGGGTGACAGAATTTACGCTCGTGGCGCAACCGACATGAAGGCGGGGGACGCCGCGGCCATCATGGCGATTTGCTTTTTAAAGCGAATGGGATTTGTCCCCCAAGGCACGATTGACTTGGGGCTCAATTGTGATGAAGAGCAGGGCGGCCGCGCGGGGATTTTGCATTGCATTAGTAAAGGCCTTTTAAAAGCCGATTTCACGATTTGCATGGAAGCTAGCGAAGACACCGTCATTGTCGATACCGACGGTCGTATCGCTTATAAGATTACTTTTAAGTCCGACGGCTGGCACGCGGGCACGCGCTTAAATCAAGAGGACGCCCTCATGAAGGCCCATAAAGCGGTGAGCGCCGTTATCGCCTATGACAAAAAGCTTTTGGCTGAGCGCTATTGGGGCGGTAACGACTTCGGCGCTTGTATTTCGGTGACGTCGGCAAGCGCCGGCTACGAAGGAAAGACGGTCAATATGCACCCCGCGATTTGCACGATTTGGGTCGATCGCCGTTACACCAAAGGCGAAACCGTCGAAAGCGCCGAGGCCGAGCTCCGCGAAGTGCTCGATAGCGTCGAAGGCTTAAAAGGCAGCTACACGCTTGAGACCCTTTTTGCGAGCCAGAGACTGACGATGGATCCGAACGACCCCGATATCGTGGCTTGTATCGATGCCTATAAAACCGTTTTCAATTCGCCGATTCGCGCGGGTCGCAGAAACGCCGGGGGAGACGCCGTAAAACTAGCTCACGCCTATAACCAAAAGGTTCCGCACTTCGGGCCGGGTGTTTACGACAATTTAGGGTCAGATGACGAATACGTGCCGATTAACCAATACTTGGGCTTTATTAAGACCTATATGCTTTTTGCGTCTCGGTACTTTAATTAATCGGAGACCCCCCCCCCACTAAGCCCCGTTTTCTTACTCGAGAATACGGGGCTTTTTTGTATATATAAGGGGCGTCACGGTCTTTTTTTTGCATAACCGTTTTCAAGCCGATATCCATCTAATTTCCGATAATTCCGTAAGTTAGAAAAAAATCTGGGGCGTAAGCCTTTTTATCCGTCACATTTTTCCCTAATTTCTGATATAGTCTCGTTCTCACACACCAAGGTGTGTCTGCGGAGTGGTAGTTCAGTTGGTTAGAATATCGGCCTGTCACGC
>DNBE01000079.1:1667-2204 GCA_003543795.1 Sutterella sp. | reverse complement strand
CCCGCCGATAACGGGTTAAAATATTGCCTTTCCGAATCCAATACTTGGGATTACTTCTAACATGCTTCAGGCCTTTCGTACTCATAAGCGCTGGATGATGTTTATCGCATCCTTTTTCATCGTTCCGAGTTTTATCGTGACCGGTGTCTATAGTTATAACCGCATGATTCAAAACGACGAACAAATCGCCGAAATCGGCGGCGAGGGAATTTCTCCTGCGGATTTCGATAACGCCAAGCGCCGTTTCCTTGACGCGGCTCGTCGCGAGCAGGGTTCTCAATTTAACGCCGCGGCTTACGATACGAAAGAAGCGCGAGCCGTGATTCTTGAGTCCCTTTTAAACGAACGGGCTCTCGCGCTTGAAATCGCGAACTCGCACGTTCAGATTTCCGAAGCCGAAGCGGTGAACCTTGTAAAGCACGCCGGTGTCTTCCAAAGAAACGGGAAATTTTCTTCCGAAGCCTACCAAAACTATCTTCATGCCATCGGTAAGAGTGACGCGATTTTTGTCGCGGAACTTCGCCGCGATATGGCTCC
>DNBE01000079.1:0-1624 GCA_003543795.1 Sutterella sp. | reverse complement strand
CTCGTGAAGTGCTCACGGGCGCAATTACGCGCTCAAGTTTAGAAAGCGAATTCGGCGCGAAGATTCTTTGGGACGTGATGAAAGAAGAACGTACCGTTCGTTACGCTAAGGTTGAATCCAAAGACTTCCTTAAAACGAGCGCTCCGACCGATAAAGAAGTGCGAGACTTCTATGACGCTCATCCCGACGCTTTTAAAGTTCCGGAAAATGTCGATATCGAATACGTGACGCTCTCGCCCGCGTCTTACACCGACATCAGCGTCAATGTCGACGAGATGAAGACTTTCTACGAACAAAATATCGCTCGCTTTACGACGCCCGAAACCCGTCGCGCGTCTCATATTTTGATTGCGGGGGACACCGAAGAAGCGCAGAAAAAAGCCCAAAACTTAGCCGCGACGCTAAAGAAAACTCCTTCTCGTTTTGCGGCTTTAGCTAAAACGAATTCCGAAGATCCGGGCAGCGCCAAACAAGGCGGCGATTTAGGCTTTTTCGGGCGAGGTCAAATGGTAGCCGAATTTGAAAAAGCCGTTTTCGAAAATAAAAAAGGAACGGTCGTGGGGCCCGTGAAGACCCAATTCGGCTACCACATTATTTATGTCACCGACATTCGCCCGTCGTCCGTGAAATCCTTTAACCAGGCGCGCGCCGAAATCGAAACGCTTTATAAGAACAATCAGGCGTTGCAACTTTTCGCAAATGACGCGGAAACATTTTCCAACATGGTCTACGAGCAAAGCGAGTCGCTGACGCCCGTCATCGAAAAATTCCGTCTCAAAACAACGCAAGTCAAAGGCGTGACTCGGAATTTCACAAATGAACTCATCACGCCGCAAGTCGTCGAAGCGCTTTATTCCTATGACGTTTTAAACGATAAAAGGAATACGTCCGCCCTCGAAGTCGGTTCGAACACGCTTTTGGCGGCCCGAGTCGTCGCGTACCACCCCGAGTCGATTGAGACGTTTGAGGCGGTCAAAGCAGACATCAAGACCATTTTGACGCAACAAAACGCCGTTATGAAAGCGCGTAAGGTAGCCGAAGACCGTTTAGCCGACTTAGAAAAGGGGAAGACCGCTAGCGTTAAGTTCGGTCGCGCCGTGACCGTTTCGCGCCAGGCTCCGAACGGTTTGACGCCAGCCGTCGTCAACGCTTTGATGCTAGCTAAAGTTCCGTCTAAAGTTTCCGCTCAGGGGGATTTGGATTTTTATATCGTAGACGTCATGTCGTCCAAATTGCCGAAGACCGATCCCGACGAACTCGCGGGGCTCAAGAGCCAATTGATGAGTCTTTATATGCCGAGCGAATCGCGCGCCTATCTCGCGAGCCTTCGTGCCAAGTACGACGCGAAGGTCCTCAATAAAGACTACGAGTTGCCGTAAAGGCACCCCCAACGAAGGCACCCCCAACGAAAAAGGCCTCCGAATGAAAAATCGGAGGCCTTTTTTTTAGAAAATTGCGAACCTTAGTTTTCGTCTTCGAGTTCGTATTCGCCTTCGTCATAGGGGTCGGTAAATTCGGCAGGATCAGCGCCCCAACGCATGACTTCGAGCGCTTTCGCGGCGCGGGTGATAACGTCACTTGCGAGTACGCCCGTATTTCTCGCGCGAACCGATTCACCGTGAAG
>DNBE01000039.1 GCA_003543795.1 Sutterella sp. | reverse complement strand
ATCATGCCGCAAAAGAAAAACCCGACGTCCCTCGAAGTCGTCAAAGGTAAAGGCGGGTTCCTTGCGGGCTACTTTGTGGGGATTTTCGGCGCGATGAAGTCCGCTCCCTACACAAACGCGGTCGATGTTACCTACGAAGCCCCGAGGCACGTCTTTGAGGCGTTGGGTGAAGCGATTGCCGCGACCGATTTACTCGCAGAAACCGTCAAGACCATCCATTTACATAAAGATCGGATGATTCAAAAGGCGCTTACGAACTTTTGCACAATCACCGAACTCGCTAATACCCTCGTGAGACGCGAAGGCATCAGTTTCAGAGCGGCGCACGATATCTTGGCTGATATCGTGAACTTCATGCTTACCGAAGGGAAGACGGCCGAAGATATCACATCGCAAGAAGTCAATCGGTTCTTTTCCGAGCATGTCGGGCGGGACTCGACCATTACGGACGAAGAGATCTCTGAAGGTCTTGACCCCGTTAAAAACGCGTTAGGGAAGATAACCCAAGGGGGTTCGGCGCCAGAAGAAGTCAAGCGCCAGATTCAGGTTTTGGATGACAATATCGCGTGCGACGCGGCCATTCTCGAAGCCCGTCGCGCTAAGGTCAAACAAGCCAAAATCGCGCTCGAAAAAGCAATTGACGACATTTTGGGCTAAAGAGCCCGGTAAAGCGTTCGTCACGCTTTAAAACGAATCCCCGATTGAAGATTCAATCGGGGATTTTCATTGAGAAAAAATGTTCGCTTAACCCAAAAACGATAACCAAGCAGGTAGCGGCAATTCTTCAAAGACATTAAGTAAGAAAAACGCTTGCGTGATGTGATAAAAAAGAGGGGCCGCGAACATCAAGGGAGCCAAGCGCTCGAGCACCCCTCGCGTCATATATTTGTCGCCGTCCATAAAGCGTGAACCGATCGAGCGTTTGACCGCCGCGATCACCATATCGCCCATGGTGCCCGCGCCTAAGATGACTAAACTCATCAAAAGTGCTTGCCAACTTCTAAAGGGCGTCATCCAAAATAGCCCGTAGCCGCAAAGAACGGCAAGAATACCGCCCGCGGCGAGACCTTTGACAGTTTTATGCGGATTATCAAAAAGGGTCTTCCCGCCCAAAAAGGCGCTCATGATGACGACAAATAAGTCGCCTAAAAAGACGACAAGTAAGAAAAAGATGAGTAAAAAGGACGCGGTCGAACCGAACCGATCTACCTCAAAATTTAAAAGCGCGGGCGCGTGACTGATGCAATAAATGGAGAGCATCAAGCCCCATTGGATTTTGGCGACGCGATCGAAAAAAAGTTCGTTATCGCGTTTAACGGCCATTAAAACGGGCAACAGTAAAAAGAGGTAAACCGGAATAAAAAGCGTAAAAAGCGCCCGGTAGTCTAGCGCCACCAACGCGTACTGAAGCGGGATGACGACATAAAAGGACAGGACGAGCGCCCAATGGTCGGAAGATTTCGTGGGCGTTAACGCGATAAATTCCCGGAGCGCGAAAAAGCTGATGATCGCGAAAATAATGATTAAAACCGTCGGGTGAAACCAAAACGCGAAGCTAAAGATGACGATAAGCCACCAAAGCATCCGTACGCGAGAATTGACGGTTCGAATGCGATCGATTTGTTCGGCCCAGGCGGCTTTTTTTAGCGCGAATTGTCCGTAAATCGTCGAGACGGTCGCGATCGTCACCAAGACCGCGAGAATTAAAAGATAGGTTTCATTGAGCGAAAAGCCGAAACGCATGATTTAGTGCTCCGAAAGGGCGATGACGGCTTCGCGCGCCTTGCGTAAGAATTCGGCTTTCGGCATGTCGGGCGAAAACGCAAGCGGGGAACCGAAGCGCACCGAGCAAATCGTCGGCACGGGGATAAGCGCGCCTTTAGGCATGGCGCGGTGAAGATTTTCGATATAAACGGGGATAAGTTCCACATCGGGGAATTCTCGCGCAAGGCGCCAAAGCCCGCTTTTAAATTCCGAAGGAATGGCTTGAGGGCGGCGCGTACCTTCGGGGAAAATAATCATGGAGTAACCTTCGCGAAGAGACGCGTAAAGGGGCTCCATGGGATCTGCGCTAGAAGCGTGACGACGGTCGACTAAAACGACATTTAATTCGTCGATCGCGATTCTGCGACGGATTTTGCCTTGGGTCCAATAGTCTTTCGCGGCGACGGGACGGGTTTTCGCGCGAAGGGACGCGGGAAGCGACGCCCACATGACGATCGTGTCCATGTGGCTCGAATGATTCGCGAAATAAATCCTTTGGTGCTGCGAAGGCTTACAGCCGACCCATTGCGGATAAGCGCCGACAAGTAGGCGCGTTAACCAAACAATCGGCGTCATGAGTTTGTACATAGTGCGCTATCGGTCTGAAAACAAAAGCGAATCCGTTAAGTATAACCTTTTAAATCCGCCTTTTTTAGGGGGTCTTCTCGGTTAATTCGGGATTGGTAAAGGTCCCCGTGAGTTCGTACGAGCGACTAAGCGCTTGCGACAAGGGGGAAGATAGCGCCAATTGCGCTAAGAAAGTTCCGACGCCCAAAACCGGGTTCACGAGCCCCAAAGCCAAGGTAGGAGAAGAAAAACTCACTTCGGGTAAAACCGTAATCGACATGTGTTGTTCTTTGCGCTTTAAA
>DNBE01000040.1 GCA_003543795.1 Sutterella sp. | reverse complement strand
TGTTTGCATTCGACGATCGTGAGCACTTTGTCGCCCGCTTTCACCGTCACGGTCGCGCGAACGCAGACTTCGTGAATCGGGTTTTCGAGCGCGGCCGTGGCGACTTCGAATTGCAATTCGAATTCGGGTTGCGCTTCGGGCGCTTTCGCGAAAAGTTCGGGCGCGGCGGGCATTTCAACCGAAGCGTCCTTTAAGTAGCAACGTTGCAATTGAAAAGCAACTTGCTGTTCGTTTTCGTTGGTTTGATTTTCTTCAGCCATAGGTCGTTTTTTTTCCTCAAAAAACAATTGTTCGAAAAATGGTTTTAGCGCTTAAAAGGCAATTTCGCCTCAAGCCATCCGCGCGTCCCTTTATCGAGAACGTAAACGCTCTTGTAGCCGGCTTTTTTCAAAAGATTGGCGGCGCGGTTACTGTTAGCCGTGACGGTATCGACGAGGACGACGGGTTTATCTTTGGAGATTTTGTCCATCTGCTCGGAAAACTTGGCAAACGGGATGTTAATCGATTTCGCAATCGACCCTTTTTCGAATTCCTGCGGTTGACGCACGTCGATTACCTGGGCGGACTTCTTATTGATAAATTCGATTAACTCTTCGTTATCGATTAAAGCGCCGCGATTTTTGCGTCCGGCATTCGGAAACAATATAAGAAAAAGACACAGGAAAACAATGCCGAAAAGCATGATGTTATCCTGGAAAAACTGCATAAATGCCGCCATAGTAAGCCTTTAAAAATATGTTGATTCGCCGAAAAATTTCGATATTTTTCGACGAAGCGCTAGTGAATGCGAAAGTATAGCATTTTGCCTTCTTGCTCACGATTGAAATCGTGAAGCTTCGATTCGAGGGCAAAGCTCGGAAAACGATTAGAATTAAGTATTTCAAATATCGTCTCAGGAGTCCCTCATGTTTACCGTTGTTTTCATGCGCCACGGGGAAAGTCAGTGGAATCTCGAAAATCGCTTTACCGGCTGGACCGACGTCGATTTAACCGAGAAAGGTCAGGCCGAAGCGCGTAAGGCGGGCGCGCTCATTCGTGAAGCCGGTCTCGAATTCGATATCGCGTTTACGAGCGTTTTAAAGCGCGCGATTCGCACGCTTTATATCGCCCTTGACGAAACCGATCGCCTGTATCTGCCCGTTATTAAAGACTGGCGTTTAAACGAACGTCACTACGGCGCTTTGCAAGGACTCAACAAAGCGGAAACCGCTAAAAAATTCGGCGAGGAGCAAGTCCACGTTTGGCGACGCTCTTATGACGTCCCGCCGCCCGCTTTGACAAAAGACGACCCCCGTTATCCGGGAAACGACCCTCGCTACGCTTTTTTAGACGAAGCGCAACTTCCTTTAACGGAGTGCCTTAAAGATACCGTCGATCGCGTCATTCCTTATTGGAAAGAAACGATTGAACCCGCGGTGAAGTCGGGGATGCGCGTTCTTGTTGCCGCTCACGGTAATTCGCTTCGCGCGCTTATTAAGCATATTGACGGGATGACGGACGAGGCCATCGTCGGCCTTAACATCCCGACGGGTCGTCCTTTGGTTTACGAATTTGATGACGAAATGCGTCCGATTCGCCACTACTACTTGGGCGACGAGGCGGAGATTCGCGCCGCGCAAGAAGCGGTTAAAAATCAAGGTAAATCGGCTTAAAAACCCGCCATGGTCGCTTCGCGCTTAACGGTTCTGATTTCAATCGCGGCTTTTGCGGCGGCGAGCGTTCTGACTTCAAACGCCGTGCTCGCAGCGCCCGTTCAAAAAGCCGCGCAGACGTCAAGCGCGAAGTCTTCGACCAAAAACGCGAAGCCCGCTTCTAAAATAACTGCGAAGACCGCAACGAAACCAAGCGCGAAAAGCGCGACCAAATCCAAACCCGCTCCCAAACCCGCGACTAAAACTTCGCTTGAAGCGACCGAACAGAATCGCGCGGCCTTACAAAAAGAGCAAGCGCAATTACAAAAAGAGCTCGACACGTTGAAGTCCCAACTCTCGGCGATTGAGTCCACACACCAAAAAACGAGTTCAGAGCTCGCCAAAAGCGAAGTCGAAATTTCGAGAATCAATAGTCGTCTACGCGACCTCGACACCCAAAAAGGGCGCGTCGAAAAGCGTCTAAGAGAACTTCGCGACGAAGAGCGTTCGGTCACGGGTCAGATGACAAGTACCGAATCCGCGCTTCGCGATATCGCGCGCGCTCAATATGTGAATATCACGCGTAATCCCTGGCAAGCCTTGATTTCGGGTCGAAACCCGCACGCAGCCGATCGAGAAAAAGCGGCGCTCACCTATTTTTCGGATGCGGGCCTGACGCGCTTTCAGACTTTGAGCGCGAAAAAGACGTCGATTGTGAGCATTTCGGAAGAAACCATCGAAAAGCAAAAGACGTTATCGAGCATTCTCAATAAACAAAAAGAAAATCGCTCGAATTTACTTGACGCGCAAAAGCAAAGACGAACGACGCTTGAGACGCTCACCAAAGAAATGAATGAGCGTAAAGCCAATATCGAGCGGATTGAAAAAGACCAAGCGCGCTTAGAAGCCCTTTCGAGACGCATCGAGAAAATTTTGGCAGACCGCGAACGCGAACAGCGTCGTAAAGCGCTCGCTCAAGCAGGGAAATCGGGCGCCAAACAATCGACTTATGTACCGCCAGACAACGCCTTTTCAAAGAAAAAAGGCACGCTCATGATGCCGGTACTCGGCAAGATTACGGGGCGTTTCGGGGAAAACCGAGAAAATCTTTCGGGGATTTCTACCAAATGGAAAGGGGTTCTTATCGAGGCTCGCCAAGGCACCGACGTGCTTGCTTGCGAATCGGGAACCGTCATCTTCTCCGATTGGGTCCAAGGCTGGGGCAACACGCTTTATATCGATCACGGCAGCGGTTTTCTGTCCGTTTACGCGTACAATGAATCGCTTTACAGAAACGTCGGCGAGAAAGTTCGCCGAGGCGAAACCATCGCAAGCGTCGGTAATACGGGCGGGGCCATCGGCCGCAAGCCCGCGCTTTATTTCGAACTTCGCCACGCTTCGATTCCGCTTAATCCGTTGCAATGGGTAGAAAAATGAGACATTTCATTCTCGCTATTTGCCTAATCCTATCTTTAGGCGTCAATGCCGCGCCCGTCGCCAAACAAGAGGTGACGGTTCCGCTTGAGGAAATTCGGCAATTCGCGAAAGTCTATGCTCAGATTAAGTCTTACTATGTGGATGAGACTTCCGACGATAAACTCTTCGAGAAAGCGATGGCGGGTCTCGTTTCGGGCCTTGACCCCCATTCGGCCTATTTAAACGAAGAAGACTTCAAAGAACTCAAAGAGATGACCGACGGTGAATTCGGCGGTCTCGGTATGGAAGTCAGTATGGACAACGCGGGCGTTCTCGTCATCAACCCGATCGATGACACACCCGCGCAAAAAGCGGGCATTCACTCGGGCGATATCATCGTCAAAATCGACGGCGAAGCGACCACGAGTTTAAGTCTTAACGAAAACGTCAAACGCCTCAGAGGAAAACCGGGCACTCAAGTCGAAATCATCGTCGCGAGAAAAGGGGCAGACGAGCCGCTCGTCTTTAAATTGACGCGCGACATGATTCGCGTCCAATCGGTGAAATCTCATCGCGTCGATAAGCAATACCTTTTCGTGCGTATCTCGCAGTTTCAAGATCACACCGCAAACGACCTTGCCAAAATTATTCGTCGGGAACTCGACGCGGCACCGATTTCGGGCATCATCCTTGATTTACGCAACAATACGGGCGGCCTTTTAAATGCCGCCGTCGGCGTTTCGTCTATTTTCATTAAGCCGAATGTTCCTGTGGTTTCGACGCGCGGTAAAAACCAAGAATCGATTTCAGAACTTAAAAGCGTCCCTGCAGATTATCTTTGGAAGGATGACGTTGACGAAGTCAAGGGGTTAAGCGCGCGTATCGAGCGCATCCCGCTTGCCGTCCTCATTAACGCGGCTAGCGCGTCTGCAAGTGAAATCGTCGCGGGCGCCTTGCAAGACCATCATCGGGGAACGCTTTTAGGCGATCGTTCTTTCGGGAAAGGTTCGGTACAAAGCATTTTGCCTTTGGGCCTCACGAATAAGAAAAAAGTCATGACGGGGATTAAGATTACGACGGCTCGCTACTACACGCCGAGCGGTCGCACGATTCAGGCCAAAGGCATTACGCCGGACATCTATGTCTGGGATACCGAAAAAGGCAATTACCCGACTTTCGGTATCCGTGAGGAAGATTTGGCCGGCCATCTGATTTCGGAAAACGTGGGCGCGGCTTCCAAAGCGAAAGCAAAACCCGCTAAGAAAAAAACCGAAATTGCCTCAAAAGAAACGACCGAGAAAAAACGCTACAAGTTCGGCGACGCGGACGACTTCCAACTTCAAGAAGTCTTGCGTTTCTTTAAAGGCGAAAAGTTGTTAACGCCGGCTTCCTAACCGAACTTTCGTTTAAAAAAAGGCTGTCCTTTTTAAAAGGGCAGCCTTTTTAACATCTAAAACTTTTTTAAGCTTTTAACTCGATTCGCGCGTCGACCGCGACGGGTTCACCCGTAGCATTCGCGACCATGAGCGGGTTGATATCGAGTTCGGCGATTTCGGGGAAGTCGCCCACGAGCCTTGAAAGTCTTAAAAGCGTCTCTTCGATTTTATCGACCTGGGCACTCGCGAACCCGCGCACGTTACCGAGTAACTTCTTAGCGCGAATTCCTCGGACCATCTCACGCGCGTCCGCGCAACTCAACGGCGCGAGTCTAAAGACGACATCTCCTAAACTTTCGACGAAAACGCCGCCCAAACCGAACATCATCAAAGGTCCGTATTGGGGATCGGTCGCGATCCCGCAAACGAATTCACGAGTAGCTTGGATATATTCTTGAATAATGACGCCTTCAAGCCCCTCGAGCGCGTCTTTGGCTTTTAAGCGTTCAAGTAAAGCGTCGTAGGCGGCTAAAAGCGCTGCTTCGTCACGAATACCCACGACGACGCCTCCGACGTCGGTCTTGTGAGACGTTTTCTTCGAACTCATCTTCATAACGACGGGGTAACCGACTTTGGCGCCGATTGCGGCAAGCGCCTCACGATCTTTCGCAAAACCCGAGCGACAAACACGAACCCCGTAGGCATCAAGCACGGCAATACTTTCGGCAGTCGTCAAAGACCGTCTCGCGTCGCGTCTGACCGCTTCAAAAATGTCGGAGACGACTTCCTTTTTGACTTCGAGTTCGGGCTCGAACTCGCCTTCTCTTTTCATCCAAGCGGCTTGTCTTACCAAGCGCTCAAACGCTTCGATACCGTCTTCGGCATACATATAAAAGGGGAGATTCGGTTCTAATTTCCCGAGACCCGTAAAGAAGGCGCTGTCTGTCATAAAGACGCCCGCTAACGGTTTATCGGCATATTGGCGACGAATCTCGATTAATTTTTGCGCGACGTCCGTATCTTTAAGTCCCAAGAAGGGCAGGTAAATCACAAGAACCATGTCGACGCCTTCGTCTTCGAGCACCGCGCGAACGGTTTTTTCGTAGTGCTCGAGCGGCGCCGAAGCGATCATGTCGACGGGATTTTTAACGGAGGCGGCCGCGGGTAAAAAACTTCTTAGGTGCGCTTTCGTTTCTTCGCTCAATTGCGCCATCGTCAAACCCTTGGCTTCGCAAGCGTCGGTCGCCATAATGGCGGGGCCGCCCGAATTCGTCACGATGGCAACGCGTTTGCCGGCAGGAAGGGGACAGGTCGCAAAGGCCTTCGCGCTACTAAAAAGATCTTTTAGGGACGCTTCGCGAATGACGCCGCATTGCTTCAGGAGGGCGTCGGCCGCGCGATCCGCGCCGGCGAGCGACCCCGTGTGAGAAGAGGCCGCGCTTGCGCCCGCGGCCGAGCGTCCGGCTTTAAGCGCGAGAACGGGTTTGACCTTGGTCGTTCGCATCGCGTTTTCTCTAAAGGCCTTCGGGTCTTGAATCGATTCCATATAAAGAAGAATCTGACCCACGTCGTCTTCTTTTTCCCAATAAGCGATGGCTTTTTCGGGGGTAACGTCGGCCGCGTTACCGACGGAGATAAATTGCGCGAATCCGACCCCGAGGTCTTCCAAAATATTGAGGATACCGCCGCCCAAAGCGCCCGATTGAGAAATAAAACCGATGTCACCGCGCTTGGGCAAACTTTCGGCAAAGCAGGCGTCTAAGCGATAAGTCGGATGGGTGTTCACAACCCCTAAGCAGTTGGGGCCCACGAGCGTCATCCCGTAGTCACGGACTTTTTGCGCGAGCGCTTTTTCAAGCGCAGCGCCTTCGCTTCCGGTTTCTTTAAACCCCGCGGAAATGACGCATACACCGCGAATGCCTTTAGCGTGACACTTATCGATCGCGTCTAAAACGCGAGAGGCGTTGACAACGATTAAGCCGAAATCGACGCCCTCAGGCAGCAACTCGATATCGGTGACGGCCTCAAGACCCTCGATTGTGCCGCCTTTCGGATTGACGGGATAGATGCGTCCTTGAAACCCGTAAGCAATTAAGCGCTTCAGGATGTCGTTACCGATCGTATGTTCGCGCGTCGAAGCGCCGATCACAGCGACGCTAGCGGGTTTCATAATGTTATCTAAACTCATAAATCATCCTTTGGCTTCGATTTGAAGAATTCTTTTCGCGGCTTCGATAGCAATTTGACTCGGAATCGCCGAATCGTCGAGCGTGTAGCGAATCCCGAGTTTTTGCCACTTAAATTGCGCGAAATTATGAAAGGGAAGGACTTCGACTTTACGGACGTTCGATAGCGTCGCGATGAAGTCCGATAAGCGCGTAAGCGCTTCTTTGTCGTCCGTAAAACCCGAAACGAGCACGTGTCGAATCCAAACGGGTTTTCCGATTTGATTGAGATAGCGAGCGAAAGCCAAAACGGGCGCGTTCGTAAAGCCCGTTAATTTCCGATGCGCCGCCTCATCGATATGCTTGATATCAAGAAGCACTAAGTCCGTCACCGATAAAAGCCTATCGATAGATTCGAGCGTTTTTTCATCGTCAGAAAAAAGCGCGCCCGACGTATCGAGCGCAGTCGAAACACCGGCCGCTTTCGCAAGCGTAAAAAGTTCCGTCACGAAAGGCATTTGCAACATCGGTTCGCCGCCGCTAACCGTAATGCCGCCCACGTCACCCCAATATTCTCGATAACGAAACGCGCGCTCGAACACTTCGGAAGCTGTCGCTTCAATCATGTCGGGCGCACGCAATCGCCAGGTATCGGGGTTATGGCAGTAGCGGCAACGCATCTTACAGCCCTGCATAAAGACGACGAACCGAACCCCCGGCCCGTCGACCGAGCCGAAGGTCTCAAACGAGTGAATGCGTCCCGTAACCCCCGAATTCACCACTTTGAGCGCCTTAGAGCACCTTGTGGCAAGTGCGCGCGATGACGTCGAGTTGCTGCTCGCGGGTCAAATCGATGAATTTGACGGCGTAGCCCGAAACGCGGATGGTGAAGTTGGCGTATTCCGGTTTTTCGGGATGGTTCATGCAGTCGATCAGTTTTTCCGTGCCGAAGACGTTGACGTTTAAGTGGTGAGCGCCTTTGGCGAAATACCCGTCCATCACGCGCTTTAGATTTTCCGCTTGTTCGTCTTCTGTATGCCCGAGCGCGGCAGGCGCGATCGTCTGGGTATTAGAAATACCGTCGAGCGCGAACTCATAGGGAAGTTTCGCGACCGAATTTAAAGACGCGAGCAACCCCGATTGTTCCGCGCCGTAGCAAGGATTGGCGCCGGGCGAAAGCGGTTCTCCCGCCTTTCTTCTATCGGGAAGGTCACCCGTGGCTTTACCGTAGACGACGTTGGAGGTAATGGTCAGAATCGAAGTCGTCGGTTCGGAGCGACGATAGGTCGCGTGTTTTTTGACCTTACCGATAAAGGTCTTTAAGAGTTCGACCGCGATGGCGTCAACCCGATCATCGTCGTTTCCGTAACGCGGGAAATCTCCGACGGTTTCGTAGCTAACGGCAATGCCCGCCTCGTTTCGAATCGGTTTGACCGTCGCGTATTTAATCGCGCTTAACGAATCAACCACATGCGAGAAACCGGCGATACCCGTCGCGAACGTCCGTCTGACGTCAGTGTCGATTAACGCCAATTCCGCGGCTTCGTAGTAGTACTTGTCGTGCATGTAGTG
>DNBE01000125.1:4240-4694 GCA_003543795.1 Sutterella sp. | reverse complement strand
TAGTTGTAGGTTCGGGCGGAAGAGAACACGCGCTCGCGTGGTGCCTATCGAAAGATAGCCGCGTTTCGACGGTCTATGTCGCGCCCGGTAACGCGGGCACCGCGACCGAACCTAAACTCGTCAATTTAGCCGAAACCGATATCGCTAAATTAGCCGACTTCGCGGCGGCAAACGACATCGCCTTTACGGTGGTCGGCCCCGAAGCACCCCTTGCGAAAGGTATCGTCGATTTATTTAGAAGTCGCGGTCTTAAAATCTTCGGGCCGACGCAGGCTGCCGCCCAACTCGAAAGTTCGAAAGATTTCGCGAAAGCGTTCATGACCCGTCACAAGGTACCGACCGCTACCTATCAAACCTTTACGGAAGTCAAAGCCGCGCACGACTATATCGCCGCGCACGGCGCGCCGATCGTCATTAAAGCCGACGGTCTTGCCGCGGGCAAGGGCGTCGTCGT
>DNBE01000125.1:0-4183 GCA_003543795.1 Sutterella sp. | reverse complement strand
GCGATGACCGAAAGCGAAGCGCATCAGGCGGTTGATATGATGCTTGAAGACGCGGGGCTCGGAGACGCGGGCTCGCGTGTTGTGATTGAAGAATATCTCGAAGGCGAAGAAGCGAGCTTTATCGTCATGGTCGACGGAGAACATATCCTCCCCATGGCCACAAGCCAAGACCATAAACGCCTTCTTGACGGCGATAAAGGCCCCAACACGGGCGGCATGGGCGCGTACTCCCCCGCTCCGGTCGTCACGCCCGAAGTCTACGAAAAAGCCGTCAACGAAATCATCCTTCCGACCGTGCGCGGTATGAAAGCCGAAGGCCATCCCTTTACGGGCTTTTTATACGCGGGGCTCATGATCGGGCGCGATAAGACAGGCGCTCTTTTTGTAAAGACCCTCGAATTTAATTGCCGCATGGGAGACCCCGAAACGCAACCGATTATGATGCGACTTAAAAGCTCGCTTGTCGACCTAATCGAAGCCGCGATTGACGGTCGCCTTCAAGAGGTTAGCGCCGACTGGGACGAGCGTTTCGCGATGGGAATCGTCGCCGCGAGCGCGGGCTATCCCGTCTCCCCGAAAAAGGGCGACGAGATTGTGAGCCTTCCCGAAAATACGCCTCAAGTGCATGTTTTCCACGCGGGTACGAAAAAGGTCGATGACCGCGTCGTCACTTCGGGCGGCCGCGTCTTAGCGGTCGTTGCTTTGGGTGAAACGGTTCGAGAAGCTCGTGAAATCGCTTATCGCGCGATAAAAGCCGTCAAGTTCGAAGGTATGCAATATCGAACCGATATCGGTCATCGGGCGCTTGCCGCGGACAAATAACGGCGCGACTCCTGCCAAGCCGATCGCGACCGCAAACGAGACTTGAGAAAACCAAGAGGTTGTCATGGGAATCCGTCAAGCGCTTCGTATCGGACTATTGGGCGGGACTTTCGACCCGGTGCATACGGGTCACCTGAAAGTTGCGCAAGCCGCGATTCATGAACTCGCGCTCGATACCCTCGTTTGGATTCCCGCAAACCCTTGGCAAAAAAGCGCGACGGCTGACGCCTCGCACCGCGTCCGCCTGTTACGACTTGCGACTTCAGGCGCTTCTAAGCAAATAATCGATACTTCCGAAATCGACCGAAACGCGCCGTCCTACACTTATGAAACGGTCGAGCGCTACCGGCGCCTTTATCCCGAAGCCGAACTGTATCTTGTAATCGGTGAAGACCAATTCGCGAATTTTCACACATGGGTTCGATTCGAAGCCATTTTGCGTCAAACGCGACTCGCGGTTTACGCAAGACGCGGCGCGGCAGCGCCCGACGCGGATTTTTTGGCAACGCTTCAAAAGCTCAATCAATCCCCGATTCGACTCAAAGCCGATGCGTTTGACGTGAGTTCGACCGCCATTCGGGAAGCGTTTCGTTCGGGGCACGGGGAAGAGTGTTTCAAAAAGGGGCTTTTGCCCGAGAACGTATACACTTATATAGTTAATCAACACCTTTATCGATAAACAAAACAGTATGGATATCAGAACCCTGCAAAACACCATCTCCAAAGCGCTTTTGGATACCAAAGCTAAAGACATTCGCGTCTACGACACAACAAAGTTATCAAGCGAATTCGATCGCGTCATCATCGCGACCGCGACTTCCAATCGCCACACGAGAGCGCTCGGACATGCCGTTGCCGAAGACGTGAAAAAAGCGGGCGGCTCGGTTTTATCCATCGAAGGGTTGGATGCCGGCGAATGGGTGTTGGTCGATTGCGAAAAAGCGATCGTACACATCATGCAACCGCAAATGCGCGAGTACTACGCGCTTGAAGAACTTTGGGGCGAAAAATCGGTTCATCTCAAACTGCTTAAAGAAGCGGCCAAAGCCGAAAACGAAATTAAGGACGTCTTTCCGTGAAAGCAACCGTCGCTTGCGTCGGTATCCGTCAACCCGATTGGGCTAAGGCGGCAGTCGACGACTATTTAAGGCGCTTTCCGAAAGACTTCGAAGTCGTAATCAAAGCCGTTAAACCCGAAAGCCGAACGGGGGCTTCCCCTCAAAAAATCAAATCCGAAGAAGCGGCGCGCCTTGAAGCCGTCTGCCCGAAAGACGCCTACGTCGTCGTGATGGACGAACGAGGCCAGACGCTTACAAGCGCCGCTTTTGCCGCCTGGATTGCCAAAAAAGCGACCGATTATCGGGATATCGCTTTTGTGATCGGCGGCGCGGACGGCCTTGACGAAGCCTTTAAAGCTCGCGCGCAAGCTTCGATTCGCCTTTCGGACATGACGCTACCCCACGCCCTTGCGCGCGTTTTCCTTGTCGAGCAACTCTATCGAGCCTGGAGCATTCTCGCGAAACACCCCTACCATCGGGAGTAACGCGCCAGATGAAAATCGTTCTTGCGAGTAAATCACCACGAAGACAAACCATTTTGCGCGAAGCGGGTTTGACCTTTGCGACGATAAATACGGGAACGCCGATACCGGGCTTTGCAATTGACGATGAACCGCAATTACCTGACGAAACACCCTTTGATTATGTGAGTCGCACCGCTCGCGAAAAAGCAATCAAAGCCTTCGCGATGATTCATGACGATGACCACCTTGTGATTGCCGCCGATACCGTTGTCGAAATCGACGGACACGTTTTAGGCAAACCCGAAGATAGCCGGGAAGCGACGCGCTTTCTACAAACGCTTTCGGGGCGCGTGCATCACGTCTTAACCGCGGTCGCGGTGGGGAAAAACGCGTCCGACTTAACACTTCGCGTCGACGTGGCTTCCGTCACCTTTAAAAAACTCACGCCCGAACAAATCGACGCGTACGTCAAAACCGACGAACCTTACGACAAAGCGGGCGGCTACGCGATTCAGGGAAAAGCGGGCGCTTTTATAGAAAAAGTCGAGGGCGACCCTTTAACCGTCATCGGCCTACCCCTTCGCGTGCTTAAAGAACTGCTAGCGACTTACGGGCTATGAAAGAAACGCTTGACAAACGAGCCCCCGCGTCTTTAGGCGAACTCTTTTGGACATTTTTTGTCTTAGCGCTTCAGTGTTTCGGCGGAGCGCTTACCGTCGTGCAACGCGGTCTGATTGAAGAAAAGCGTTGGTACACGAAGCTCGAATACGTGGAAATGTTCGCGCTGATCCAAGCCATCCCGGGCCCCAATGTCTGCAAAATCATCATTATGACGGGGTATAACTATTTCGGGATTCGGGGCGCGATCGTCGCGCTCGCGGGCTTTACACTCATGCCCTATGTCGTAACGGTCGCGATGGCGCTTGTTGTCGAACAATTTATCGACTACCCGCAGGTCGCGGGCGCCTTGCACGGAATTCTGGCCGCGGCTTCGGGCATGGGTATCGGAGGCGCCTTATCTTTAGCCGAAACCTATCGCGAGCATCCCGTCGGTCCCTTCTTGTGGATTTTGGGTGCCGTTATCACTTTCGTTCTTTTCGCTTTCGTTCGCGTCCCGCTCGTTTGGGTTTTACTCGGTTGCGGAGGCCCCTGGGTGTATATGACTTGGCGCGTTTTAAAACGTCGCAAGGAGGCCGCCCATGACTGAAACGATGGACGCGAGCCTGTTACTCGAGAGCTTTTGGTACTTTTTTAAGATGAGCTTTCTTGCAATCGGAAGCTTCGCTTCGGTCATCCCCGAATTGGGCGACTTCTGTATCAAGCATTTAGGTCTTCTCACGGTCGATGAATTCGCGGCTTCGATCGCGATTGGAAACGCTGCGCCTGGCCCCAACTACCTTTTAGTCATCGTCATGGGTTGGTTTATGGGAGGCGCTACCGCCGCTTTCGTTTTATTTTGTGCGGCGACCATCCCCTACATCTTCTTGACGTGCCTTGTTTCGGCTTTCGGGCGACGCTTACGAGGAAAACTCACGTTTAAAGCCTATTGTCTGGGCTTAAGTCCTATCGCGATTTCGCTTTTTGCGGCTTCGAGCCTTGTTGTCGTTTACCCCGTTTTAAATCCGGGCACGGCCTTTATCGTTTGCGCCGTCACGCTTTTAACGTGGAAAAGCCGGATTCCGATGTATTGGCTCCTTTTTGCGAGCGCCATCTTCGGCGCTTTAGGTTTTGCCTAATTTGACTTAAAATAAAGAGCTATCCTTTTTTCCCCGAGACGCTAACCATGGCCAAAATGTATAAAGGACAGCTCTTTTGTATTACCGCGCCGTCGGGCGCCGG
>DNBE01000086.1 GCA_003543795.1 Sutterella sp. | reverse complement strand
TAGTCGCGCCCGCTTCTGCTGATATCCTCGCGAAAGCCGCAAACGGTATCGCGGACGACTTCTTAAGTACGGCGCTTTTAGCGGCCGCCTGCCCGGTCTTTTTCGCGCCCGCGATGAACGCTCGCATGTGGGAAAATCCCGCGACAAAGCGTAATGTCCGAACGCTTCTTTCGGACGGCAAACACATCTTGGGGCCCGTGACCGGGACACTTGCTTGCGAAACTTCGGGCGCGGGTCGGATGCTTGAGCCCGAAACGATTTACGAAGCGCTTTGCGCGGCAACGCACCCGAAAATCCTTGAAAAATGTCGTGTGCTCATCACCGCGGGCGCGACCGCAGAACCGATTGACCCCGTTCGGGTGATTACGAACCGGTCTTCGGGTAAACAAGGCTTTGCCGTTGCTCGCGCTTTCGCGATGGCGGGAGCCGAAGTGACATTAATTGCGGGGAAAACGAATGAAGCGACGCCCTTAGGCGTCAAACGCATTGACGTGACCTCCGCGCAAGAGATGTTCGAAGCCGTTAAACGCGAGGTCTCCGATAACGAAGTCTTTATCTCTGTTGCGGCGGTTTCCGACTGGCGCGTTAAAAACGCTTCCTCTCACAAAATCAAAAAAGCTTTTAGCGGCATTCCGCATATCGAGCTCGAGGAAAATCCCGATATTCTCGCTTATGTCGCGAAACTGCCCGACGCGCCTTTTTGCGTCGGCTTTGCCGCCGAAACGGAAAATCTTATCGAAAACGCTCGAGCGAAACTCTTTACCAAAGGCGTTTCTTTAATCGTCGCTAACCTCGTCGCCGACGCTCTAGAGACGCAGACGACCTCGGTCGTTTTCGTCACGGCTGATGAAGCCAAGCCGTTAGCCAATACCACGAAAGAAGCCGTTGCCGAGGCTTTAGCTCAAGCTGTATCGAGGTTTGTGAATTAATGGGACTCTTTAGCAAAAAACCGAAGGGCGACGGGCCCGAAGACGGCGATTACACGACTTATATCGATAAGCTCAATAAAAAAGAAATCGCGTTTGAAACCGAACTCCCCGAGGGGAAAGACGGAACGCAAAATAAGGTACTCGCGCCCGAGAAAAAAGAACCGCAGCCGCCCGTTATCACTCGCAATCCGACTCCGAAGCCTCGCTCCAAAAAGGGACTCGACCCCGTTTTTCTCGGCTTTATGGTCGGCTTTTTTGCTTTCGTTATAGGCGGCTTTCTCGAAGAAGAAACCATCCTTTGGGGCGGCTTTATTTGTTGCTTTGTGACGATTTTCGCGGGCGGCTTATTTAGGAGAAGAAAGTGAAGGCTCTTAAAGTCAAAATCCTTCGTAAAGACCTTTTAAGCGCGCTTCCAACTTACGCGACGGCGGGTTCCGCGGGGCTCGACCTTGTGGCGGCAATCGACGAACCCGTCACCCTTGCTCCGAACGAAACCGCTCTTATCCCGTCGGGAATCGCGATTTATCTTGAAGACCCGTCGGTTGCAGCGCTACTCTTACCGCGCTCGGGGCTAGGGCACAAAAAAGGCATCGTGCTCGGCAATTTGGTGGGACTCATTGATTCGGATTACCAAGGTGAAGTCAAAATCAGCCTTTGGAATCGCTCGAAAGAACCTTATACCGTCAAACCCCTTGAGCGCGTCGCGCAAATGATTATCGTGCCCGTCGAACGACCGACCTTTGAGGTTGTCGAAAATTTTGAAGTCAGTAAACGGGCTGACGGCGGGTTCGGATCAACCGGAAAATGAAAATTTTCTTAGGCGCTAATGATTTTTTGTAATGGCTTTGCTTTTTATTTAGGCATATCCCTCCGAACACCTTAACCATTGACATCTAAAACATTTTGAGGGTGCTAGGATAGACCGTAACCGTACATTTTAAGTGTAGCTGTTTGGCACTCAATCACGGCCTTTTTACCAACAACGCTAGGAGTTTAAATGGTAGCCGGCAGAGTTAAATGGTTTTCTGATGTCAAAGGTTTCGGTTTTATCATTGTTGATGGCGAACCCGAAGATGTTTTCGTACATTTCCGCGTCATTGAAATGGCCGGGCGCAAGACCCTCGTAAACGATCAAAAAGTTGAACTTGAGTATGAACGCACCGAAAAGGGACCTTTCGCAACGAAAGTCATTCCTTTGAATAAGGAAGAGTAAACGCTCTTCACACAAAACAAATCCCGGAAAGGTTCTTTTTTTCCGGGATTTTTTGTGCCTTCGTGTCAGCTTTCCTTTTCGCCTCGCTGACGCGCTTCTTCAATTTGAGCCAAAAGCTTTTGTCGTCGCGTTCGAATCACGACCCGATCGCCTCGGTTAAGTGTCGCGTCGGATAAAACCTCGCCCTTTGTCGTCTCGAGATACGCGTACCCCTTTTCTAACAACCTTTCGGGATTCATGCGTTCGATCGCGGTTTGAGCGACCACAAGGCGCGCTTCGTCTTTTTTAAGCTTAGCCTCAAAGGCCGCCTGAAAGTCGGAGACGCACCTTTCTAGAGCCGCTTCGCATTGTGCGATTTTGTCATAGGGAGGCTCAATTGCGAAGGCGGCGGCTTGCGCGGCGTTTTCTAAAAATAGGCGCGAAGCGTCGCTAAAGGCGCGTCTTGCGTATCGCAGGCGCTCGATATTGTTTGCGAGCCTTTTAGCGGGCGATACACACAAAAAGTCCGCCCGATCGACGCGCTGCGCGAAGTTCGAAAGATTGGCTTCTAAGTCTTCGGACACGCTTTCGATTGCGGCGTCAATTCGCGCGATTAAATCGCTTTTTGACGCCGTTGCGGCGACCGCGGCGTAGGTAGGTGTTGCCGCTCTCATGTCGGCAACCAAATCCGCAATCGTCGTATCCGTTTCGTGCCCGATACCGGTAATCACGGGAATCGTTCTTTTGGCAATCGTTCTCGCGAGCGCCTCATCGTTATAGGCCCAAAGGTCGGCAAGAGATCCACCGCCTCGAATTAGAAGAAGTACGTCGACTTCGCGTCTAGAGAAAGCGACGTTTAGGGCCGCGATTAAACTTGCGGGGGCATCAGCGCCTTGCACCAAAGACGGATAGACGATGATGCGCGCGTAATCGGCACGTGTTTTAAGTGTTTTAACGGCGTCCTTTAAGGCCGCGGCTTTAAGGCTTGTGACAATCCCGATACGAGGCGCGTAAAACGGAATCTCGCGCTTTATTTCGGGATCGAAAAGGCCTTCGGCAGATAGCTTTTCTTTGAGCCTTAAAAAGGCTTCGTAAAGGCGCCCGAGGCCCGCCTGGCGCATGGCTTTGACCACGATTTGATAAGTGCCTCTCGGCGTATAAAGGCCGACCGAACCGACAAGCTCGACTTCGTCCCCGTTTTTAAAGGAACCTTGGGAAACGTTTTTCGCGCTCGCGAAAAAAACGCACTCGACTTCGCTTGCGTCATCTCGCAACCGAAAGTAAGAATGGCCCGAGGCCGCGGTGACGAAATCACGAATTTCGCCCGTCACGTAAACGCGTCCGATTTCGTGCTCGAGCGTTTGCGCGACCATCCGATTTAAGTCGGTGACGGTCAGCGGCCGTTTGGGATTTTCGAGGGGCATCGAATTTTCTCTACACAATATCTTGATATCCTGAAAGTGGTATTCTACTACATTACTTAAGTTATTGATTTTATTGACTTTTAAAATTGTTGCTTGATTTTTAAGCAGTGTACTTAACTCTAGGATTTTTAAGGATTTAAAACTTTGAAAACGACAAAAAAGGTCGAGTTATCCACCGAAACTGTGGATAAAAACGGGGGTATTTTTGCGTTACGTTTAGGGGGTTGAAAATTTTAGAAAAGTTCACGCAAAGATCACTTGAAGATGCGCTGTATGATTTCCAAAAAACACCCCTTTGATGCGCTAAAATTGAAACCCACAAATAGACCCGTTTCGGAGTCTCAACTTTCGCGTTTATTTTTAGCGTTTGACATGCGAGCTTTCATCGAAAGTACCATCCACGAAATCTGGCGCACTCGGGGTCCGATTGCGTGGTTACTACTCCCCGCTTCGGCTCTTTTTCTCGCGGTAAGCCGCAAAAGGCGGCAAAACGCCAAGCCCCAGCGCCTTCCCGTTCCCGTCATCGTCATCGGTAATATCTACGTGGGCGGCACGGGGAAAACACCCGTGACGATTGCGCTTGCGAAAGAACTCGTTCGTCTCGGCATGCATCCGGGCATCATCTCTCGAGGTTACGGACGAGCGTCCGATGTTCCTCAAGAAGTGACGCCCTCTTCCGAAGCGCTTTTAGCGGGTGACGAACCGCTTTTAATCGCGAAAGCTACGGGACTACCCGTCTCGGTCGGACGCAAGCGCTTTGAAGCGGGAAAGCTTCTACTAGCCAACCACCCCGAAATCGACATCATTATTAGTGATGACGGCCTTCAGCATTACGCGCTTTCCCGCGATATCGAGGTCGCGGTTGTGGGCGCAAGGGGCTTAGGTAACGGCTGGGTATTGCCCGCGGGGCCTTTGCGCGAAACGCCCGCTAGGCTCGATGAGGTCGATGCGATTGTGCTCAACGCGACGACGCAAACGTTCGGTTCGCCCGTTCCTCGCTATGCGGCAACAGGCCGCTTGGGGTCGGCTCGCCCGATTGCGGGCGGCGCACCCTTAACGCTTGAAGAAATCGCCGCCTCGGGTAAAAAGGTGCTAGCAGCTGCCGGCATCGCCGCGCCGGAGCGCTTTTTTAATATGCTCCTAGCAAGAGGCCTCAAGCCTGAAACGATGCCCCTACCCGACCATTTCGACTTTAAAGCCAATCCCTTTGAAAAGTCGAACGCGCAGATCATTCTCATTACGGGGAAAGACGCCGTCAAATGCGCGCAAAATCCGACGCTCGGTACCGACCCACGCATCTATGCCGTCGACCACGAAATCGAACTCGATCGATTTTTTATCGACTTTATCGCGCAGAAATTGTCTGACCTAAAGGCAAAACCGAATGCTTGATCCTTCTTTTTGCGACATTTTGGCTTGCCCCATTTGTAAAGGCCCCGTGAAGTTCGATAGCGAAGCTTCTCGCGTCATCTGCCCTCGTTGCGCTATGGCTTTCCCCGTCACGAAAGACGGCGTTCCGATGATGACCGAAAAAGATTGTGTCGAAATCGAAACCGAAACCGCTCAAAATTTCAAGAAAAAACCCGATATTTGATATGACCCGACAAAACTTTACCGTCATTATCCCCGCGCGTATGAAATCGACGCGATTACCCGAAAAGCCCTTAAAAGACATTGCGGGGCGTCCCATGGTCGTCCGGGTCGCGGAACGCGCGCAGATGACAAACGCTAGCGATATCTATGTCGCTTGTGACGATGAAAAAATCGTTAAAGCTTGCCAAGCCTTCGGCATCAAAGCCGTTTTGACAAGCACGGCCTGCCCGACGGGCACAGATCGCCTATCCGAAGCCGTCACGCAATTGGGGTTACCCGATGAGGCAATTGTCGTCAATATCCAAGGCGACGAACCTTTAATCGACCCCGAAGCCGTCAACCGCGTCGCGCGACTTTTGGAAGAATCGCCCGATTGCGGTATCGCGACCGCGGCGCACCGTATCGCGGACGCCGCCGAATTTTTTAATCCCAATGTCGTTAAAGTCGTGATGGATGACGCCTCTCGCGCGCTCATTTTCACGCGCGCCCCCGCCCCTTGGGCCCGAGACGCTTTTGCGGCAGACCGTTCGGTTTTGCCTGAGAACCATCCCGCCTATCGCCATATCGGGCTATACGCCTATCGGGTCGAATTCTTAAAAGCGTTTCCGACGTGGCCGAGGTCCGCAATCGAAGAAACGGAAAACCTCGAGCAATTGCGCGCCATGAGCCACGGTATCGGTATCGCGGTCACGGTTTTAGACGAAATGCTGCCGCCTGGCGTCGATACCCCCGAAGACCTCGAACGAGTTCGAAGCGTGTTCGAAGCGATGCAAAAGGCCTAAATTCGCTACAATCATTAAAAATAACTCACATCGATAGGGAGAAAACGATGCGTCTGATTCTTCTCGGGCCGCCCGGCGCCGGAAAAGGTACCCAAGCCGCCTACATTAAAGAAAAATTCGGTATTCCTCAGATTTCAACAGGCGACATGCTTCGCGCCGCGATTAAGGCGGGTACGCCTTTGGGCCTTGCCGCCAAAGCCATCATGGATAAGGGCCAGCTCGTTAGCGACGAAATCATCATCGGGCTTGTCATCGATCGCTTGGCTAAACCCGATTGCAAAGCAGGTTTCCTTTTTGACGTTTTCCCGAGAACGATCGCACAAGCGCAAGCCTTAATCGATGCCGCGATCGATATCGACTACGTTCTTGAAATCGCGGTCGACGATGACGAAATCGTCAAGCGCATGAGCGGACGCCGCATCGACCCGTTATCGGGCCGCACCTATCATGTCGTCTTCAATCCCCCGAAGGTCGAAGGACGCGACGACATCACAGGTGACCCCCTCATTCAGCGTGATGACGATAAAGAAGAAGTCGTTAAAAAACGCCTTGAGGTTTACCACGCGCAAACGGAAGCGTTGGTAGGGTTTTATAGCGAACTAGCCGCTTCCGGCCAACCTCGCACGCCCAAGTACGTCAAAGTCTCGGGAACGGGCAAAATCGAAGAGATTCGAGATCAGATTTTTGAAAAGCTCGTTTAAGGCTTTTGGCAGAAACAATCGGCAGAAAGTTCGAACTTTCTGCCGATTTTTTATAAGAAAAGTTCCGCAATCGGCGTCGCGAGCGCCTTGGCGCTTCGCAAATCGTCGTTAAAGGACGCCAAGGGCCCTTTCTCGGGCTGAATAAGCGTGATTGCGGGATCCAAAGCAAACGCTTCGAAAACCGGGTTAAGAGACGTTGTCGTCGGGTCGCAATTTAAAGACCAACGGTCGGATCTCATCAGGATTCTGCGACTTTTAACAAGGCCTTTTTGTTCGAGCTTTTCAAGAACGCGTTGCGCAAGCTGAGGGTACGTATCCATCGTTTTAATGAGGCGCCTAAAACTCATCTCTGAGACATCTCGGCTTTGGGCTTGCGTTAAAGTGCGCATGATATTAACGGCAGTCGCAAATTCGTTCCCCGGCCGTTGAATATCGGAAAAGCGCCCGCAGGTGAGCATCGGGATACTCGCCGCAATCGCGGCGCCGCCCAAAATTAACGACCACGAAACATAAATCCAAAGCATGCCTATCGGAAGCGCCACAAAAGGCCCGTAAATCGCGCTCATGGGAGATCTCGCTAAATAAAGCGCGAAACCCCATTTCGCGCACATAGCGGCAGAACTCACAAAAAAGCCGCCGATCAAGCAATACTTAAATCGCACGAAAATATTGGCGATTAAAAAATAAAGAAGCGCGTACGCAAGGCCCGATAGCGCCAAATCGATACCGATACCCACAATCGTCGGAAAATGACGATCTAAGCTTGTCGTCATCACGGCTTCTTTCATTAAAACACCGCTCGTTGTAATAAGTAACGGCCCGAAAAAGACAATCGCAAGATAAATCGCGACGCGTTTCGGTAAGGCGCGCTTTCGGGTTGCCCCGAAAATTTGATTGATCGTCGTATCGATCGTGTTAATCAGCATAAAAGCCGTCACCGCCAAACCCGCGATACCCGCGACGGTTAAGCCGCCCGCGTGCGACGCGAACCGTCTTAAATAACCAACGATGACGACT
>DNBE01000110.1 GCA_003543795.1 Sutterella sp. | reverse complement strand
TCGCGCGGCTTCGCGCTTATCTTGGGCTCGGGTAATCGGGCGACCGACAACAATGTGCGTCGCCCCGTTCGTAAAAGCTCGGGCGGGAGTCGTAATCCGGGATTGATCTCCCGCGGCACTGCCCGCGGGGCGGATGCCCGGGGTCACGATTAAAAAGTCTTTCCCGCAAGCGTTAGCAATCATTGACGCTTCTTGGGCGGAAGCGACAACCCCGTCCATACCGGCCTCTTTAGCTAAACGCGCGAGTTTAATGACCGCGTCTTTTGCCGTGGCGTTAATCCCGATGCGTGTAAGTTCTTCTTCATCCATTGAGGTCAAAACGGTCACGGCGATGAGTTTCGGGCAAGGGATGCCCGCTTTTTGCGCGGCGTCTTTGACGCTCAAACTTGCGGCTTGCATCATTTTAAAGCCGCCCGTCGCGTGGACGTTCAAAATGTCGCCCCCTTGGCGCGTAAGGACCGCTAAGGCGCTCGCGACGGTGTTCGGGATGTCATGGAGTTTTAAATCTAGAAAAACGCTTTTTCCTTGGTTTTTCAGGTAGTCGATAACGCGACTTCCGCAAGCGTAGTAGAGTTCCATCCCGACTTTATAAAAATCGACCGCGTCCCCGATTTCTTCCACACAGGCGCGCGCCGACTCAAAATCGGGAAAGTCAAGCGCCGCGATTAATCTTTTATCGGCCATTGTCGGACCTCTCGGTTAAAAAGCGGCATACTTTGCCGCCCGTCGGGTAAGGCTAACCCGACGATTTCGGAAATATTTTGATATCCGTGGCGATCAAGATAGGCGAGCATCCCGTGGGCGATGTCACTTGCAATCGACGGGGTGACGAAATTGGCCGTCCCGACCGCGACGGCGGAAGCGCCCGCGAGCATAAATTCAATCGCGTCTTCGGCATTCATAATGCCGCCCATACCGATAATCGGCACACGCACTTTTTGCGCGACTTGCCAAACTAAGCGTACGGCTACCGGCCTCACGGCAGGGCCGCTTAAGCCGCCAGTGACGTTTCCTAGCACAGGGCGACGCCGCTCGATATCGATTTTGATACCAAGTAGCGTATTAATCAGCGAAATCGCGTCGGTCCCAGCCTCTTCAACCGCAAGCGCCATCGAAACGATGTCGGTAACGTTGGGCGAAAGTTTCGTAATGACGGGTTTATCCGTCATTTTTTTAACTTCGCGCACAACGCAGGCCGCAGCCTTCGGGTCGGTCCCGAAAACAATCCCGCCTTCTTTGACGTTGGGGCACGAAATATTGATTTCGAGCGCGTCAATGCCGTCAACCGAAAGCTTTCGCGCCACTTCTCCGTACTCAGCGATATCGTGCCCGAAAATATTGGCAATGACAGGCACTCCTTCTTTACGAAGTTGAGGCAACGTTTTTTCTAAAAAGTAATCCGCGCCCGGGTTTTCAAGACCGATGGCGTTAAGCATCCCCGCGGGGGTTTCGACCGCGCGTTGTCCTGCGTTTCCGATTTGGGGCTTTAGACACGTCCCCTTGCACGTCACGGCGCCGACGGTTTTTAAATCGAGGTAGGGTTTAAATTCAAGGCCGAAACCGAACGTCCCCGACCCCGTCGTTACGGGCGTAACCATATGCACACCCGCGATATCGACCGCTAAGCGCCCGTCATAGATTTCTTTTACCATTCGTGGAGCTCCGTAGAAGCGAAGACAGGCCCGTCTTGGCAGACCTTCACGCGAGCGCCCGAGGCGCTCGTGCAAGAGCAAGATAGGCACGCCCCCATCCCGCAAGCCATGTATTTTTCTAGGGACACTTGGCAAAACACACCCGCTTCCTCGCAAGCGCGGCTTACCGCCCGCATCATGGGTTCAGGTCCGCAAACGTAGACCGCGTCATAAGCGTGCGCTTTTAAAAGCTCAGGCAAGGCCGCAAGTACGTTTCCTTTGATGCCGCGAGAACCGTCATCGGTGCAAAGCGTGATGCTCTTTGAGTAAGGCGCGTAGAGCGCCTCCCAAAAGAGTTCGGTTTCGGTTCTGCCGCCCATTAAAACATCACAACCCGCTTTGCGGTTCGCGAGAAATAGTAAAGGCGCTAACCCTAAACCGCCGCCCACAATCAGGGTCTTCGATTTTGTTAAATCAAAGCCGCGTCCCAACGGACCGTTGACGCTCACCGTATCACCCTCACGGGCGGCCGCAAGCGTCTGGGTCCCGGAGCCGATGACGCGATAGATCACATCGAGCGTCCCTCTTTCGAGATCTACCCCTGCCACACCGAAAGGACGGCGTAGCAAGGGGGCGACAGAAGCGCTCACGCGAATATTGACGAATTGCCCGGGCACCGCTTTTTGCGCGATTTCGGGGGCTTTAAGTCGCAAACGCATGACGCTATCGGTGAGCGCCTCGTTACGAACGACAACCGCGTTTTCAAGTTGGGCCGCCACTTCAATCCTCCAAATGCAAGTCTTGCAGCGCGACGACACGCACGACTTTGCGACGAATCATGCTTGCCATCACGCGATGCAATTGTCTTGCGGTATCTAAGCTCGTTAAGCAGGCAATCGCGTGCTCGACCGTCGAGCGCCGAATCTTAAAGCCGTCACGCTCGGAGTCTTTACCGTGATTCGTGGTGTTAATCACCATCGAAATCCGACCCGCACGAATTTCGTCCAATAGGTTCGGATGGCCTTCGCTTACTTTGGCAGCGCGGCGCACTTTAACGCCGTTTTCTTCTAAGAAACGCGCCGTGCCGCCGGTAGCCACAATCTCGTAGCCCAAGTCTTTGAAGCCTTTGGCAATCGGAAGCACTTCGGGTTTATCCAAGTCGCGCACGGTAATAAGCACCGACCCGTGGCTCGGAACGTTGATACCCGAAGCAATACAAGCCTTATAGAGCGCTCGCGAGAACTTATAGTCGCAAGCCATCACTTCGCCCGTAGACTTCATTTCCGGCCCGAGCGTGATATCGACGTTACTTAACTTATTAAAAGAAAAGACGGGGGCTTTGACCGCGTAGTAATCGGGGAAGTTTCTTAGGCCGTCCTCAAAGCCTTGCGCGGCAAGGCTTTGTCCCATGATGACGCGCGTTGCGACGTCCACCATCGGGATTGCCGTAATCTTGGATAAGAAAGGCACCGTTCTCGAAGATCTCGGATTGACTTCAATCACGTAAAGCTTTTCGTCTCGGACGATATATTGGATATTGATCATCCCGCGGACGTCAAGCGCGATTGCCATCCGACGCGTGTAGTCGACAATCGTCTCGATGATGTTTTCAGATAAGCTTCTCGGCGGATAAACCGCAATCGAGTCGCCCGAATGCACACCCGCTCGCTCGACATGCTCCATGATGCCGGGAATCAAAACGCTTTCGCCGTCACAAATCGCGTCGACTTCGACTTCGGTACCTTGCAGATAATGGTCGACTAAGACCGGATGCTCGTGCGAAGCGCGCACGGCGCTACCCATATAGTGACGAAGATCGTCGTCGTTGTAGACGATTTCCATCGCACGACCGCCCAAAACGTAGGAGGGTCTAACCATACAAGGGTAGGTCACCTCGTGGGCTGCGGCGACCGCGCCCTCGGTATCAAATACCGTGCGCCCTTTCGGGCGCGCGATGTCGCATTGGGTTAAAAGCTCATCAAAGCGTTCGCGATCTTCGGCGCGATCGATACTATCGAGATCGCTACCCAAGATTTTGACACCCGCGCGAGCCAAAGGCTCGGCAAGGTTAATCGCCGTTTGCCCGCCGAATTGGACGATAACCCCTTCGGGCTTTTCTTTATCGATGACGTTTAAGACGTCTTCAGGCGTCAACGGCTCGAAATAAAGCTTATCCGAGATATCGAAGTCGGTCGAAACGGTTTCGGGGTTATTGTTGATGATGATGGTTTCAATTCCCATCTCGCGCAATGCCCAAACACAATGCACCGAGCAGTAATCGAACTCAAC
>DNBE01000051.1 GCA_003543795.1 Sutterella sp. | reverse complement strand
AGATGATTGGTCGGTTCGTCAAGAATCAAAAGATTGGGTTTATCCCAAGCTAAAAGAGCCAAGGCTAGGCGGGCTTTTTCGCCGCCAGAAAAGCTCCCGCACGCTTGTTCGATTTTGTCGCCCGAAAACTGAAACCGTCCTAAGTAGTCGCGTAGGTCTTGCTCGCGAGCGTCGGGCGTCATATGACGCAATTGCGCGAGGGCCGATAGGTTCGCGTCAAGCTGCTCGAGCTGATGCTGCGCGAAATACCCGATTTTTAGGCCTTGGCCTCGATAAAAACGCCCGGAAACGGGTTTTAAGTCTTCGGTAAGACCTTTGATAAGCGTTGACTTCCCCGCGCCGTTTACGCCCAAAATCCCGATTCGCTCCATCGCGCGAATGCTAAAAGAGGCGCCCCTGATAATCGGGGTGGTGCCGTAGGCGAGCGTCACGTTTTCGACGTTAATTAAGTGCTGCGGAATGCGCTCCGGCTTTAAAAACGAGAATCGCCACGCATGAAAAGCCCGAACGGGCTCGATGACTTCGAGCTTTTCGAGCATCTTGATGCGAGATTGCGCTTGGCGAGCTTTGGTTGCTTTGTAACGAAAGCGATCGATATAGGCTTGTAAGTGCTTGGCTTGCTCGGCATAGGCTTTGGCCTGACTTGCCTGAAGTTTTAAGCGCTCGACTCTCAAGCGCTCGAAGTCGGAGTAGTTTCCCGCGTAGCGACGAATCGTGCCGTCTTCAATCGACCAAACGGTTTGCACGATTTTGTCGAGAAACTCGCGATCGTGGCTAATGATGATTGTGGTCGAAGCTTGGCGCTTTAAAAAGTTTTCTAGCCAAATAAGGCTATCTAAATCGAGGTGGTTCGTAGGTTCGTCTAAAAGAAGAAGTTCGGAAGGCGTCATAAGCGCACGAGCAAGCGCCAAGCGATTTCGCCAACCGCCAGAAAAAGCGTTGACGGCTTTGGTTTCTTCTTCGCCCGTAAACCCTAAACCGTGAAGAATTAAGTGGGCGCGCGCCTCAATTGCGCCGATATTGAGTTCGGCTAAAGCCGCGTGCGCGGCGGCAAGCTCCATATCTGACTTGGCGTTTGCGACCGCATCCTTTGCGGCAATTAACGGCGCGTGGCCTTTAATCACCCAATCAAAAGCGTTTTCCTCGATATTTTCGATATCTTGGGCAACATGCCCGATGGTAGCTTTCAAAGGCGCCGCGATATCGCCGTTTTCAAGTGCGGCTTCGCCCAAAATCGCCGCTAAAAGCGACGATTTTCCCGAGCCGTTCGGTCCCACTAAACCGATACGCTCGGCGTCGTTTGCGAGCAAATTGACTTTGCTATACAAAACGCGAACGCCGCGAGCGAGTTTTAAATCGGTGATTCTGAGCATTAGACGAGGTCTTCCTTTTTAAGCATAAAGACCATGTCTTCTTCGTTTTCGGTGGTTAACCACATGAAGGGGAGTTTCGGAAACGCGGCTTCAAGCGCTTCGTGCCCGTCACCCACTTCGACAATCAAAAGACCGCCCGCGTTAAGGTGCGATTTGGCGTCTTTCAAAATGCGTCTCACAATATCTAAGCCGTCTGCGCCCGCTTCTAATCCCAACGCGGGCTCCTTACGATATTCTTCGGGAAGGTTATCCATCGCGACTTTCGTTACATAAGGCGGATTCGAAAGGATAATGTCAAAGGTTTCGCCTTCCAAGTTCTCAAAAAGGTCGGATTGCACGAGGCGAACGGTCTCTTCTAATTGATAGTTCGTGACATTGATTTTGGCGACATCAAGCGCGTCGGAACTGATGTCAGACCCCGTTACCTTTGCGCCCTCAAAGACCATACTCGCGAGAATCGCTAAGCACCCAGAACCCGTGCATAAATCCAAAATCGAACGGACGGGCTTCTCCGGGCTGACCCAAGGTTCCAAGCCTTCGGATAAAAGTTCCGCGATATAAGAGCGCGGAATCAAAACGCGTTCGTCGCAATAAAAGGGAATACCCGCGAGCCACGCTTCGTTTAAAAGGTAAGAAGTCGGGATTTTTTCGACGGCACGTTTTTCAATTAAAGATAAAACATGATGAGCTCGAGCGTCGTCGATTTCGGTTTCGAAATCGACGGGGACGTCAAATTCATAATCCAATGCTCGAAGGACCAAAAATTCCGCTTCTTCGCTAGCGTCCGCGGGGCCGTGCCCGAAAAAGACATTTTCTTTACTAAAACGTTCAATGGCTTTATCAATGAGTTGATTGATGGTCCAAGACATAGTCGGGGTAAGAGGATAGTCGGTCAGATTTCGGCATTTTAAAACTTTTGGCAAATACCGTGGCTTAGCTCAAAAGAAATGAACGAAAACGAGCGACATTTGGGTCGCTCGTTTAGCACGATAAAGAATCAAAAATTTGGGCTATACGTTTTTAGTTGCAATCTACTTGATAGGATAGAGTTCAAATCATCGGATTTTTTTATGCGACTTGTGGTGTTATCCATTCGGTAATTCATGATGTCATTGTTCACAATATGCTTTGCAACGGCAATTGCCGTCTCTAAATCCACAGAAAATCACTCAGACGACCTATACATGGTTGGTACCATCAGCTACTGCAATATTGCGAGAGCTATTTTTTTGTTTGAGTCGTTGAATTGTCAGACTTGAGAAACCGTAAACAGTTAGGAAATCGAAAAAAAGGTTTCTGGGTTCAAATCATCAAGAATCTTTTCAAGACCTTTGATGATTTTTTGCCTGGTTAAGAGATGGCATGACAACTGTTCCTGTCAATAAGTGTATGTTGCGATTTTATCTTGTTTTACCGACTTGCATAGTGTTGCTGTAATTTTGAAAACATGGAACAAAATTTAGGCTCATCAGAGACCATCTGTAGTTAACTATCTTTTAAATACCAACTAGAAAAATGTACGGTTAGTGTTTATGTGATAAAAAACGGTTGTATGAACTTGACTTAAGTAAATAAAAACTGGCTCAAAAGGCAAAAAAAGTCTGCAGACTCCCAAATGGGGTATCAGTTCCCCCTCTTTTCTTTTTCCCTAAAGAAAACCAACCGTAATAAAGCTCTTAGCAATGCCATTTTCTAAAAAGTCGAAATGTTTTTATGATGAATAAATGCTTTATAAAGATTTACGCTATGCAACAGAAAGATTTTTATAACTTCGCGAAAGATGAAACGGGTGCCGTTACCGATATCGCTACGATTGACGAAAGTAGTCGACATCGCTCTAAATTTTTCTGTATCGGATGCGGTGAAGAAATGGTTCCGGTACTCGGTCAACGAAGAAGGCATCATTTCAGGCACAAAAGTCTGACGGTCAATTGTTCCTATGAGACCTATTTACACCAATTAGGGAAAGAAAAGTTTAAAAAAGCGTTCGATGCTAAAGACCCGATTCCTTTTACTTTCTACGCGGAGCATATTTGCAGTCAAGTAGAAAAATGCCCTTTTAAAGAAGCTCTGGGTTGTAAAGAACATCGACATGTTAAGAAAACGACTTACAACTTGTCGGACTTTTATACAACTTGTGAACCGGAGAAAACTTATCAAGGGTGGCGAGCTGATCTTTTATTCACAAGCCCGAAAGGCAGTCACTTATTTTTTGAAATTGCTGTTAGCCATGATTGCGAACCGGAAAAAATTGCGAGCGGCATCAAAATTATCGAATTAAAAATCAAAGAGGATAATGATCTTTCAAAGTCACTTGCTGAGGAAGAACTTCCTGAAAATCTTGAAAACGCTCTAAATCCTTACGGACAGCAATTGCCTCGTGTTCGATTCTTTAATTTCCAAAGGAAAAATCATATCGATAAAGGCGAGATACCTATGCATCTCGTACGTGGAATCAAAGATGTTTACGGTTTCATAGCCGGCTTTGAACTGATTCCGATGGGTTGTAGAGATATCGCTAAAAAACTGCAAGAAATGCGATACATCGGAGAGTTTGGATTCGCGGTTCCCGAAATTAAAGCCGATGATCAAGAGATGAAAGCTAAAGTGTTTGCAATCGGAGCGTGGTTAGCTCTCAAACGAAAATTACCCGTGAAGCATTGCGCTTTTTGTCTCTACAGCCCTAACGGAATGGCTAAATGCATGAGATTCGGCTTTCAACGTGGTCACTTTTTGAGAAGTAGGAATCTGATGGAGAAACTTTGTACTGAATTTTCATTGATACCAGAAGGCTATGTGCAAGGCATTATTGATAGATGCCAGTCGACTCTATATTGGGATTTACAAGCTGAGTCCAAATAAAGCGATGCGTCTAATCTGAATCTTTTTTCGTAAGAACGGTCGCGGCTACCGAAGTAAGGACAATGAGTAAAGAACCGATAACGGCTAAAAGCGTCATTGCATCTTCAAAAATACTAAACCCGATCAGAAGCGAAATCGGAATCGTCGTGTAACTTAAGCATGACGATAAAAGGACGTGTCCTTCGCTATAGGCTTTGGTTAAAGCATATTGACCTAACGCCGCGCAAGCGCAAATACCGATAAGGCCCGAAAAGCTTTCGGTTGTCAAGACGCATCGCGGTTCGGGATTGATTAGCCATAAGAGCCCGAACGCAATCGTCGC
>DNBE01000027.1 GCA_003543795.1 Sutterella sp. | reverse complement strand
GACTAAAGAACGTATCGCGATTTTGGGCGCGACGGGCTCCATCGGCACGAGCGCTTTAGAAGTCATCGGGCTGCATCCCGAGCGATTCGAGAAGGTGAGCCTGACGGCCGCCTCTCGCGGTGAAGAACTCGCGCGCCTTTGCGCGAAGTGGCGCCCGTCTCGCGCGATCATCGCGAAAGCAGAATGCGAGGGGGCGCTCAAAGCGCGTCTTGCCGCGTTGGGGGTTGAGAACATCGAAGTCCTTTCGGGCGAAGCCGCGATTGCCGCCGAAGCGGCAAGATCTGATGTTGATACCGTTCTTTTAGCCATCGTGGGGGCGGCGGGGCTCGCCCCGAGTTTTGCCGCGGCGCGCGCGGGTAAACGCATGCTTTTAGCCAATAAAGAAAGCGTTGTTTGCGGAGGACGGCTATTGATGGATACCGTCACGCAATCGGGCGCGACGCTTTTACCCGTCGATAGCGAACATAGCGCGATTTACCAAAGCTTGAAATCGCGAGGAGTACCCGCGACTCCCTTTGAAATCGTTTTGACGTGCTCGGGCGGGCCTTTTAGAAATCGGGCAGATTTGTCTGGGATTACACCTGAAGACGCGCTCGCGCACCCGACATGGGCGATGGGCGCGAAAATCACGATTGATAGCGCAACGCTTATGAATAAGGGCCTTGAAGTGATTGAAGCGCGCTATTTATTTGATTGCGCGCCCAAACACATTCATGTCGTCATTCACCCGCAAAGCATCATCCACTCCATGGTACGTTTCGCGGACGGTTGCGCAATCGCGCAGTTGGGGTTACCCGATATGAAGTCACCGATTGCTTTCGCGTTAGGGTATCCCGAACGCATTGCTTCGGGTGTCGCGCCGTTAGCGCTAGAAAAAATCGGTTCTTTAACGTTTGAGGCGCCCGACACGAATCGCTTTCCGCTCTTAAAACTAGCTTACGAGGCGCTATCAGATAAAGCCGCCGCGACGACGGTTTTAAATGCCGCTAACGAAGTCGCGGTCGACGCCTTTTTGCGTCGCGCGCTTTCCTTTACAGGCATTTTTAAAGCCGTCGCCCTAACGCTTGAACACTTCGACCTTCCCGAAGTCACGACTTTAGACGATATCCTCGCGGTCGATCGCGAGGCGCGTTTGAAAGCCAAAGAGGCGCTTACCCGATGCTAACCGTCATTGCTTTCGTTATTACGTTGGGCGTTTTAGTCAGCGTGCACGAATTCGGACATTTTTTGGTCGCCTACCTATCGGGCGTCAAAATTCTCGCGTTTTCGATCGGTTTCGGAAGACCGATTTATCGCAAAAAATTCGGGCGCGACGCGACCGAATTTCGGGTGTCTATTTTGCCGCTAGGCGGCTACGTCTCAATGTACGGGGAAGATCCCGAAAATCCCGAGCATTTAGCAAACCCCAGATCCTTTGTGGCTCAAAGCTTAGGAAAGCGTTTCGCGATTGTGGCCGCGGGCCCGATTGCGAACTTTCTTTTAGCGATTGTCCTTTATTGGTTCATTGCGGTGACGGGTGTCACCGCTCCCGTTGCCGTCATGGACGCGCCGGCATCAGGCACGCCCGCAGCTGTCGCGGGCATCGAGCGAGGTGATGAAATCGTCCAAAACGGGCGGGCCCTTGAAGCCGAAACGTTTGAGCTTCAAGTTTTATCGGCTGTCGGCCGCGCGGATTTCGCGATCGACGTGCGCCGAAACGGCGTGGCGCGCCATTTGACACTTGATTTATCGCGCATCGCTTTGGGCGAAAAAGCTTTTGAGGAAACGGGGCTAACCTTTTTGCCTGGCCGCTTGATCATCGACTCGGTTGTCGAAAAGTCGCCGGCTGAAAAATCCGGGTTTCGGGCGGGAGACGAAATCCTGACACTCGAAGGTGAAAATCCGATTTCGCGGATGCCGGTGCCCACCGTCGTTCGGGAAAGCCAAGGAAAAGCGCTCACGTTTGTCTTAAAAGGCTCTGACGGTACCCGACGTGAAGCTGTCGTCACCCCCGAAAAAGAAACGCCAGAAGCTCCGTGGTTAATCGGCGTTCGGCTGCGTGTCATCCCGAATGTGACCGAAGTGCGTCACGGGCCCGTTGGGGCTTTAGGGTACGCGGCGGGGCGCTTTACGGATGTTGTGGCTTTAACTTGGAAGTCTTTGGTCGGCATGGTCACAGGCGCCGTTTCGGCGCGAGACCTCTCGGGGCCGATCGCAATCGCCGACTACGCGGGAAAGACTTTTTCGCTTGGGTTTAGCGTTTTCGCGAGCTTTTTGGCCCTTATCTCGATTAACCTCGGAATCTTCAATTTATTGCCGATTCCTTTGTTAGACGGGGGACACCTCGTGTATTATTGCGTTGAGGCCGTGCGAGGCAGAGCGCTCGAAGGGTCGACCCTTCGTCGCCTGCAAAAAGCGGGCTTGTTTTTAGTACTTCTTTTAACGGTATTCGTCGTGATGAACGACATTACCCGATTATTTTCTTAAAAAAGCGTTATGCATAAACCAACAAAAAGCATGACGGCGCTTGCCGTTGCGACGACTTTGGCGATCTCCGCTCCCGTCGCGCTGGGTTTCACGGTCAAAGACATTCGTATCGACGGTATTTCGAGAACCGAACCCGGAACCGTTTTGTCGCACTTGCCCTTTAGAGTCGGCGACGAATTTAACGACGCGCAAAGTAACGCCGCCATCCATGCGCTTTATAAGTCAGGCCTTTTCCGTGACGTCCGTATCGATACCGAAGGCAACGTCGTCATCGTGACGGTGCAGGAGCGCCCTGCGGTCGCGAGTATCGATACCCAAGGCTTTAAAGCTTTCGATAAAGACACGATTCGTAAGAGTCTCAATAACGTGGGCTTATCCGAAGGTCGCGTCTTTAATCCCGCGACGCTCGATC
>DNBE01000100.1:3394-4487 GCA_003543795.1 Sutterella sp. | reverse complement strand
AAGCCTAAGAGTATCTTCATAAGTTGAAGGGTAAGACTTTGAGCATTTACAAACCACATGAAAAATAACAAAAAGACTCAAAATGTTGACAGCTTCTTTCCCTGGGTAGGTATTCGAAACGATTCCTTAGAAGCACATGACGAGCACGTCATCAAGGCCTTAGAGATTGCCGAAGAACAACCTTGCGATTGGAACGATATCGAAGCGCAATTAAACGAAACCTACGGGAAAACGGGCGACAAAAAACGCTTTTGCATCGTCACGAAACGCAATAGCGGCTCTTATATCATGGCGAAATGGGTAGGGCAAGCCGAAGTGCGGGTAGACGGTGAAGAAACCGAAGTGAAGCAATATTGGCGCCTTGAGTGGCATATCCGGGCAGGGAACGAGACGTATCAATCGTACTACGCGACACCGAGTGATAAAGATTTCTTTTCAAGGCCGATTCAAGATTCGGCCTTGGAATGGTATTGCGTCAGCAATCTTTATGACGTTGTCGAAGCGTTTAGCCTTTTTTATATAACGAACGGAAAATCTCTACCGGAGTCTCGTTTAAATTGGCATCCTATTGAGTCAGAAAAATCCTCATGACGAAACTTTTAAAAAGAGATATTAAACTCGTCGAAGACCTTGCCAATAAAGGGCTTACCATGGCGCAGACCCTTATCGGGAAATCGTATTTATACGGTAAGTTTGTCGCGCCCGATACGAAAAAAGGGCTTATCTATCTCGAAAAAGCGGCCAGGCACTTAGATCCCGAAGCTTTCGTCGTGCTAGGTTGGGCGTACGCAGACGGTCAAGGCGTCGAAACCGATTACGCCAAAGCCATCGACTATTGGTCGATAGCTTTTGACCTCGGGGAGACGGAAGTTTGCGGCATGATTCTCGATATCTATCTTGATGTAGAAAACAAACTTTGTGACCTCAAAAAAGGCTACGAGTGGCTCCAAAAAGGGATTCGGGCTGGAAACGCCTATGCCTACTTTTGCTATAGCTTTTACTTACGCGCCCATGAAGAGGGTAGCGAGGAATTGTTTGCCTATTGGATGCGCAAAGCCGCTTACGCGGGTGAAGTCAGGGCCATGGTTTCGAT
>DNBE01000100.1:0-3249 GCA_003543795.1 Sutterella sp. | reverse complement strand
TCTATCACCTCGGGCGATGCTACTACTACGGAATCGGTATGAGAAAAAATCTAACCAAAGCCAAAACGAGTTTCAAAGCGGCGCTCAAAGGCGAGAACCCGAGCGCGATGAATGCCTTGGGCTACCTCGCTCTTCATAGCGCTAACGAAAAACGCCGCGCGCAGGCGCTCGACTATTTCCAAGAGGCGCGCAGGCTCGGTTCTCGCGAAGCGACATTAAATCTCGCCTCACTTTACTTTTGGGGTGATTTGGTTGAAAAAGATTACGCAAAAGCAAGGGACCTTTTTTTTGAAGTTTGTAAAAGTACCGATGACGAACTCGAGACGATTGCTAATCACTTTTTAGCCGTAATGGCTTTTGAGGGTTGGGGCTTGGAGGACTTAGAAATTCAAGCGATGGAGTTCTTTCAAAAGCATCCCGCTAACGAATGCTTCGCGACACCTTTTGTGCCTGACATCAAAGACTTATATCAAGCGCGGCAAGCCGAGCGGGAAAGGTTAGCCGAAGAAGGGAACCCGGCCGATCAATATACGCTCGGAAACTGCTATGAACTCGGTTTATCGGGCTTTGAGAAAAATCCACAAAAAGCGGTCTTTTGGTTTGAGAAAAGCGTGACTCAAGGCTATCGGCTCGCTTATAACGCTTTAGCGACCTATTACGCTTCGGGCGAAGGCGGGGTTCAAAAAGATTTGTCTCGCGCGCTTGAACTCTACCGTGACGCGATAAAAGCAGGCGACGAGAGCGCTCTTATGAATTTGGCATATCTTTGCCTAGAACACTTTTCGCCAGAAGGCGTAGAGGTTTCCTGGTCGCTATACCATTTGGCAATCAAGAAAATGCCGCAAGCACAAGAAGCAATCGAAAAAGACATTCGCGAGCTTGAGAAAAAGCTCAAAGGCAACATACCGAAAAAACGGCTTTCTCAAACTCGAATTTTGAATTGGCTTCAAGCCAGAATTAACGAGCTTCGAGAAAAGGGGAAGCGATGATTGCCAAAAGTCGTTTTGCAATCGAAATCGAGCGAATTGTCGCGATGCGGCAATTGGGCGCTCTCGATATGACCGTGACGCCCGTTATGAACGCGTTGATTCGCTCTTTTGCAAATGATGAAAAAGTGTTCGTGCAGCTTGAAAAAGTAAGCGATAAAGGCAACGAACAGATTGATAAAGCGGTCAAAATCGAGACGGAAAACGGCACCGAACTCCTTTTCGGGGCAAACCGTTGGAAAATGATCAACGGTATGTTCGTGATTCCGGTGTTTAGCGCCAAAGAAGAACTTGTCGATTGCGAAGCCTACGCGCATTTTCCTTTGGGCGATATCGCAAGTTTTTGGTGCGGAGAAGGTTTTTACGGTCTTTATCTCAACCCCGTTTCCGATAAGAGCCTGATACTGACGCAAACGCTTTTAAAAAAGGCTAAAAAAGAAAAACTCACATCGTCTTTTTCAAGCGTTTTAAGCGATGACTCGAAAGTGAAAGCGGACGCGATCGTGCGCGTCACGGACGCGCTTGACTCGGAGAGCTCTTTAAACGAAGTCCGTATTGTGCCGTCGTCAGACGCTTCGATTGCGGACTACTTTATCTATTGCGAAATATCGAACATTGAAATCGAACACATCGCCGATTGCTATCTCGCGTGTCTATCTAGTGCCGTCGATCACGATTGCGTAAGTATCGTCTTTCCGATGCCTCAAAGCGTAACCGACGCTCTTTTTAAAACGGGTGTCGGAGCCCTTCTCCAAAAGATGAAAACGTACGTTGCGAAGATGCCTTCGGGAAAGGCCATCGACATTTACTTTTGTTGCGATACGACTGACGCAAAAGGTGTGGTGGATGACGCCATCAAAGGGAAAGGTTGCGACGACTTTACGGCGATGGAAGGTATTTACGATTTAGAGAAAGCTAAAGATCGAGAATAATCGTAAGAGAAAGGAAGATCTGAGTATCCAACAAAAAAAGGAAGCTAACAAGCTTCCTTTTGATGTTTTTGAACGGCGAAAAATTACGCGCGAGCGAAAGTCTTCGCGAGGCTACGCAAGATGCCGGCAAAGCGTTTGGCAGCGACCACGATAAAGTGTTCGGCTTCTTCAACGACTTCGGCCTCTTCCTTGCAAAGATGCAATTCAAGCTCTTCGGCTTCGTAAGGTAAAATCATTTCGTGGCTCCTGACTAAAAATTTAATCTTTCATGCGTCAAATGCATGACGCTTTAAAAATTCCGAGCGCCATCATAACCCTTTCAAAGAAAAAAGAGCCTAGGAAAAACCCTCAATTCGTTGATTTTCGGTTAGGAAAAACCCTTGCCGTCAAGTCGCTAATGAAACGCTCGATTATCAGACGATGATAATTTGTCATACTCATGGGAAGTGTTTTGAACTCCGATTAAAGTTCGAGGCCGTGGAATTTCTTGCGATGCGAAGCGCAACCATAAGTGGAGTCCGTCAATGTTGACGGTCTCTTTTTTTGTCAAAGGACGTTAGCGATGAAACTCGGCATTTTTTACGCGGTGTTGACGTGTTTTCTTTGGGGAGTCTCTTTTCCCGCGGCGCTCTTTATTCCGGAATATTCCGGCCTTTATATGGGGCTGGCGCGCGCGATTTTAATCGGCCTTTTATCTTTGGGGTCGGTCGCGAGCAGCTTTGCGGCTTTTAAAAAATTAAAAGCTAGCGACTGGCGTTGGGCGGGCGCTTTGGCTCTCATCGGACAAATCGTGCAGCCGGTTTGCTTTTTCTTATCGGTGATTTACGCGGGCGTCGCGGTCGCGAGCGTTTGCTACGGCGGTGTGCCCGTTTTCGTAGCTCTGATTTCCAATTGGCGCGATAAGAAAAACGGCAAACCTTTCGTGAAATTTACGTCCTTGATTCTGCCCTTGTCGTTAATTGTCTTGGGATTCGCGTTTTCTAACTACACCGAATTTACGCACCTTGCGCAAACGACGCATACTCCGATGGATTTCGCGCTCGGCGTGACCTTCGGGTGCCTCTCGACCGCGCTTTTTACGACATACACGATTTATAACGCCGATTGGATGCTCAAACACAAAAAAGCCGATCCCACGATGTGGTTTTCCGCGCAATGCTTAATCGCGTTACCGATTGCTGCAACTTTGTATCCGCTTTGCGCGACGATTGATCCCTCGATGCCCGGTCTTTTGGGGGTCGATCCGCTTCGCTTCATTTCGGTGATGGCGGTCGTCGCGGTCGTTTGTTCTTTTGCGCCGGGGGTCTTCTATAACATGGCTGCCGCCCGTA
>DNBE01000057.1:10719-21435 GCA_003543795.1 Sutterella sp. | reverse complement strand
TCTAGACCGATACTTTTCGCGAATTTTTGCCACTCGTCTTTATTGAGAACCACCATACAGGCGATAAACGGGCGATTGTCTCCCAAGACGAACGCCTGATCAAAAAGCGGGTCGATTTCGATCGCGAGTTCCAGGTCCGAAGGCGGAACCTTTTCGCCCGTGCTCGTCACGATGATCTCTTTTATACGACCGACGATGGAAAGAAAACCGTCTTGATCGATTTTGCCGACGTCTCCCGTTTTGAGCCACCCGTCTTCGGTAAAGGTCTCGCGCGTGTCTTCAGGGCGATGAAAGTACTCTTTCATGACGCTTTTTGCGCGTACTTCAATTTCGTGCGTTTCGGGGTCAAGCCTTACGGAAACATCAGGCAAGGGCTTACCGACGGTTGACGGCCGATTAAAAGATAAAGAATTGCCCGCGATAATCGGCGAACATTCTGTCATCCCGTAGCCTTGAATGACGGGTAAACCGAGGCCGCAAAAGGCGCGCGCGACCTTAGCGTTTAAAGCGGCGCCGCCGCTGATCGCGACGCGCAAGCGCCCGCCGAATTGATTAATAAGCGTTTTAGCAACCAAAGCTTGTAAAACGGGACCCGCAATCGGATCCAAAAAAGACGCGGCACTCGTCTCGCAGGCAATCCCGTTTTTCTTACAGAATTTGCGCCAACCGACGTCAACCGCCCAATTAAAAAGGAAACGAGTCAGGCCCGATGCGCGGGATAATTTGGTCTGCACTTTGGCGAAAATGCGCTCGTAAATACGCGGTACCGAAATGATGACGTTCGGGCGAACGATTCGAAAGTCTTCAGCCAATAATTGAATCGAGCGGTTAAAGACGACGGTGCATCCCATCCCGAGCGGCAAGTAGTAGCCTGCCATACGCTCGAAGGTGTGCGAAACCGGTAAAAAGGATAAGAAAACATCTCCGGGTTCGGCCGTGACGTGGCGCAAGGTACTTAAAACGTTACTGACGACGTTTTCGTGGGTTAAGACGACGCCCTTGGGTTTACCCGTCGTACCCGACGTGTAAACGATCGAGCAGGGGTCGTCTTTAACCGGCCCGCGAGGAAGGCGCTTAACACCGAAGCCCGTCGCGAGAAACGACTCTTTGTCGTAGCGAACGACCTGCTCGTTTTCTTCGGGCGTTACCAAGTCGTCCGTAAAAATGACGGTTTCAAGTGCCGGTAAATCGATGCCCGCTTTTTGAATCGCTTCCCAACGGTTTAAGCGATTGGTGACTAAAACTTTCGCTTGGCAATCCGAAAGAATGAAAGCGGAACTGCCCGCGGTATCAATCGCGTGTAAAGGCACGGTCACAAGAGCGTTACCGAGCGCTGCCATGTCGCAACAAACGGCATCGACCCCGTTCGGTAAAAGGATGGCTACGCAGTCGCCGCGGGTAAGATTGAGTTTTGAAAACGCGCGTCGCCAGGCGGTGATGCGGTCGGCAAGTTCTCGGTATGAAATCCGTTCCCAGGAATTGGTACGACGGTCGAATTGACGAAGGGCTTCGGCATAAGGCGCGATTTTTTCGCGCATAAAGACATATTTGTCAAGCGTCTTGAGTTTTTTCAATTCATCAAAACGACTTTGAGCGGTATCCGTCATAGCATCTCCACAAAAACCCTTCACGCGGCAGGCGCAACTCTTCATTTTAAAAACGAAAAAAGTATGCCCGACGAGGTTAAATTTAAGGGAAAACCCTTACCTTTGTGAGGCATTAACGGTTGCGACTCGCTTCGACTAAAGCGCGCTTTTTCTCGACGGCTTCCCACTTATCCCAAAGTGAAGCGATTCGCGCTTCGAGCGTGTTTAAGGTTTCGTGAGCGGCGCGAATGGCTTCGGGGGTTTCGGCGTAAAAGGACGCTTCTTGCATGCGACTTAAAAGCGCGTCGCGCTCTTCTTCGGCTTTAGCGATTGTTTCAGGCAGGGTTTCAAGAAGGCGCGTCTCTTCAAAACTTAAGCGAAGTTTGGGCGGCGTTTTCGGGCGCTCTTTTTTAACGGACGCTTCACGAGGTTTTTGAAGCGTGTCGGCGCGACGCTTTTGATAGCGCTCGAAGTCGTCATAGCCGCCCGCGAACTCTTCCCAACGGCCTTTCCCGTCAGGAACGAGAAGTTCGGTTGCGACGGCGTCTAAAAAATCGCGATCGTGGCTCACGACAATGAGCGTCCCGTCATAGGTTTGAAGGGTCTCTTCGAGCGCGCCCAAGGCGTCCGTATCCAAATCGTTTGTCGGTTCGTCCAAAACGATTAAGTTGACGCTTAACGCGAAAAGTTTGGCTAAAAGAAGACGGTTTTTCTCGCCGCCCGATAAATTTTTAACGGGGCTAGCTGCCCGTCTCGGTGAAAAAAGAAAGTCGCCCAAGTAACTTAAAACATGGCGCTTTTTGCCGTTAATCTCAAGATAGTCACCGCCGGGAGACACGTTTTCGGCGACGGTTTTATTTTCATCGAGCGCTTCTCGCATCTGATCGAAATAAGCAATCTGTAAGCGAGAACCGAGTTTGATAGTTCCGGCATCTGGCGGCATTAGCCCTAAAATGAGCGAAATGAGTGTCGTTTTCCCGATACCGTTTGCGCCGATAATCCCTAAGCGGTCACCCTTAAGGAGACTAAAAGAAAAGTCTTCGACGACGGTTTTATCACCGAAGGCCTTCGAGACATTTTTAAGTTCGGCTACGATTTTGCCGCTACGCATCCCCGCTTCGATTTCTAGCGAAAGGCCAGCGAGCACTTCGCGACGCTTCTCGCGAGCGCGTCGAAGCGCTTCAAGGCGCCTGACGCGCCCTTCGTTTCGCGTGCGTCGCGCCTCAATCCCTTTACGAATCCAAACTTCTTCTTCGGCCCAAAATTTGTCAAAACGCCGATTGGCTAGCTTTTCGGCGTTAAGCATCTCTTCTTTACGAGATTCGTAGAGGGCGAAGTTTCCCGGGAAAACGCGTAATTGCCCGCGATCGAGCTCGACGATTTCGGTACTTAAACGATTTAAAAACCGACGATCGTGGGTAACGACGACAAGGGCTTTGGAGGGTGTCAAAACGCTCTCAAGTAAGTTCTCGAGCGCCACAATCGCTTCGATATCAAGGTGATTCGTGGGTTCGTCCAAGACATAAAGGTCGGCGTCTTCAGATAAAACGGTCGCTAACGCAGCGCGTTTTTTCTGACCTCCCGAAGCGCCCGAGACGCTTTGTGTGGCGTCTAGCCCCAGACGGTCGAAAAGGGCGTCTAAGCGCGCAAGGCGCGTAAAACGCGTACTTTCGTCGTCAAGCCCGGTGACGAGCCCTTTTTGAAGGACGGCGTCTTTAAGAGAAAGAGTCGGTTCTAGGACCGTTTCTTGCGCGAGGTAGGCGATTTTAAGGCCGTCCGCGTATTCGCAAGAACCGAGGTCAGGCTTTTCAAGCCTAGCGAGAATTTTTAAAAGAGTGGATTTGCCCGTGCCGTTTCGACCGATTAAACCGATACGCTCGCCTTCGAGCACCGTGAAATCGGCGGCATCTAAAAGCGGCGCGTCCCCGAAAGCGATTTCGAGGTCGCGAAGGACGGCTAGGGGTCTAGCGGCCATGAGTCGTTATTGCAAAAGATTAAGCGAGGTACCGGCCTCGGGGGCGGGCTTCGTTTCGGCTTTGGGTTTTTGAATGACTTCGAAATTGGGCACCGCGATCGGTTTTCGCGCGGCTTCTTCGGTCGTAATCACTAAGCCCTTACTTTCAACTTCCACTAAACGACCTTGGCGTTGCACGGTCGGAGACTCCGAGCGGTGGAATTCCACTTGGCCCGTCGTGCCGAGGAAAACGATATCGGGTTCGAACCGCGCCCAGCGGCAAGCAAGCGTAAAAGCGTCGACCCCGAAGGCAAAAAGTCGTTTATCCAAAACGGACTTCGGCATCTCGACACCGAACCGAAGTAAGAAGGTGTTTTCGTTCGTAATCGTGACCAAAGGCGCTTCGACGAAAATGAGGTCCTTTAAGTCGTAAGTAAGCGACGCGACTTGACCCGAAGACCCCGAATTAGGGTTGACAAGACTCGTACCCCAGGTTTTGGTTAGACGCGGAAGGCGCGGTTTCACGAGCGCCGCCATGCGATTGTCCATCGCCAAAAGCGCGCCGTGATAAGGCGGCTCGCGGTACGCGAGGCGCGCTTTAAATTCACTCATGATGGCCCGATTCTTATTCGTAGCCTTTAAGTAGCCGCTCGGATTTTCGTATTGGTCGGGAACGGGCAGAAGTTTCGGTTTCTCGCTATCGGGAACGGGCGCTTCGGTATAAAGAAGTTTCGTCGTATCGAGCATTTCGGGCGTTAGTTCGACGCGCTCGTAAAGGACGTTATGCGCTTTGAGCACTTCTTCGTAAGCGTTGGCGATTCTTTGGTCGGATAAACTTTGTCCCGCGAAAATACGCATAGAAGGCTGACGCCCGCTTTGAGTCGTTAGCGGCAAAGCGGATACGGCGACTTCGGCAATCTGACGCGCTTCGGCTTCAAGTGTCAGCGAAAAATTCATCATGAGCGCGGGCGTCACCGAAGGGCGATCTCCGATATTTAACGCGACGGTCGGTAACGGTAAAAAGGGCGCTTCGCTCGCGGCCTGAACCGCGTCACGAACAATCGGGCCGATTGCGACATGAGCGCCCGAAAGGGCGGCGTCTTGTAAGTGGCTGATCGCGGATTGGCCGCGTTTGGCGGGTAAATAAATCACTTTGACCGGTTCGGGCGATGAAAGCGCGGCCGCGCGAACGCCTTCGGCGATGGCGGCGCCTGCCTGTACGAAGCTTGAGTCGGCTTCGGGTAATAAGACGGCGATTTTAAGCGTACGCGTCGCCGGAGTCGCCGTTGCGGCAAGAGCCGTGGCGGTTAAAATGAAGGCCGATAGCCCACGAAGAAAAAGCTTAAACACGATGAATCTGTCTACAAACGAAGCAACTTTGGAACGCCTGCGCGAAATGTCCGGCGCTAACGCGCAGGACTACCCCGAAGGGGCTCTCTACGTGGTCGCCGTTCCGATCGGAAATATGGCCGACATCACGTTGCGCGCGTTAGTGACCCTGAGCATGGCCGACTTAATCGCAGCCGAAGATACGCGCGAAACCAAAAAACTTTTGGACCGCTTCGGTTTGGTAAAGCCCACGGCTAGCGTCAGAGAACATAACGAGGCGACTCAAGCCGATATGATAATTCAAAGACTTGGAAAGGGGCAACGCGTGGCGCTTGTCACGGACGCCGGCACGCCCGGCATCTCGGACCCCGGCGCCAAGACTGTTTCTCGCGTCACGCAAGCGGGCTTTCGCGCGATTCCGATTCCCGGGGCTTGCGCGGCGGTAAGCGCCGTAAGCGTCTCGGGTATCACCGAAGGCGGCTTTCGTTTCGTTGGGTTTTTGCCGCCGCAAGCAGCCGCGGCAAAAGCAAAACTCGCTTCTTTAGCCCAAGAAGAAGACGCCTTCGTTCTCTACGAGTCGCCGCATCGTATCGAGCCCCTTTTTGCGATGATGCGCGAAACGCTTGAAGCGCAGCGACTCGTGACCGTCGCCAGAGAAATGACGAAGCGCTTCGAAGACATTCGCACGATGTCCGTTGAGGCGCTTGCGACTTACTTTGAAAACGATCCGCCGCGAGGCGAATTCGCGATTGTCGTTTACGGGCGCAAAAAAGAAAAAAAGACGCTTTCAAGCGCCGATTTGAAGTGGGTTGAGGCGCTCGCTGATATCGTCGCGCCTTCGAAATTGGCGGCGCTTGCCGCCAAAGTCACCGGCGCGCAGCGCGATAGCATCTATCGGATGCTCCAAGAAAGAAAAACCACGAAAGAAGATTAAAGCGGTTTAACGCTACCTTCGGTCATGGGATCTTCAGGCAGGTTAATGAAGTCGTAGAGATCGCGATCCATTAAGTGCGAGGGGCTTACGCGCGTCAGGCTCATCAAAAGGTTATGCACGCGCTCGGGATGCGTTTTATCCCACTCGCGCAAAAGCGCTTTCATTTCCCGACGCTTTTGGTTTTCGGCTTTGCGACAACTTTCTTTACCGATAATCGGGTAGGCCATCCATCCGGCATATTTCTCAATCAAAGCCTCTCGCACGTAAATCATCGGGCGAATGACGGTATTGGCGCGGTCGTCCGAGCGCAAGACGGGCGGCATCGCTTTTAAGCGCCCGGCGTAAAAAAGATTTAAAAGAAGCGTGCAAAGCGCGTCGTCCGCGTGATGGCCGAGCGCGATTTTTGTAGCGCCGAGTTCTCGCGCCACGCGATAAATAATGCCGCGACGAAGTCGCGAGCACAATGAGCAGACGTTTGCTTGCCCTGGCATCAAACGCTCGATAATCGACCACGTATCCTGATACTCGATACGAAAAGGAACGCCCTTATCTTTGAGGTAGTCTGGCAAAACCTCACGGGGATAATCGGGTAAATTTTGGTCGATGTTGACGGCCACAATCTCAAAATCAATCGGCGCTCGGGCTTGAAGTTTCAGAAGCATATCAAGCATCACGAAACTGTCTTTGCCGCCCGACATACAAACCATGACGCGGTCGCCCTCGCCGATGAGCGAAAAATCCTCGATCGCGCGTCCCATCAGACGCAAGATGCGATTTTCCGTTTGTTTAAAGGCAACGGATTTTTTGGGACGTTCCGATGTATTTTCAGTCACGGTGCATCCGAAAGAGTTCGCAAGACGCGTAAGCCGCGTCCCGGTAGGCCTGGGTTTTGACGCTTTTAATGAAAACGGCTTTCACTTGCGGGCGCGCTAAAAGGCGAGAGGCGAAACTTGCGAGAATTGTTTCTTGAAGTTCGTAGGGGCCCTCCGCGAGAACGCTATCTAAAGTCGGAATGACTTCGTCATAATTGAAAGTATCTTCGACATTATCCGTTTGCCCGCCTTTGACGAACACCCGCGCGGTAAAAAGAACGGTTTGAGGGGTCGTTTTTTCGTGCGGGTGAAATCCCAAAATAATTTCGCGACGGATGTCCGCGACGGTAAGAGCGACCGTATCGGTGAGCGCGTCATTAGCGTACCAAGGCATTAAAAGCACTCCTTAACGGCTACCAAGCGCGCCGAGTGAAGCGCGGAGGCGATATCTTTTTCGGAAGCTTGAGCGCGCGCGACGGCTCCCGCGTCGACCCGTTTGGCGGCCGATAGCGCCCGCTCGAGAACGAGTCCGTTTTTGCTTCCCAAACAAAGCTCGACCGCGACAAGTTGCAAAAACCGTTCGGTGCGCCTGAAGGCGTCCGTTTTCTCAAATAGTACGAGGCAAGCTTCGGGCGAATGCGCGACCGCAAATAGTGCTCGCGCGCGAAAATGCGTTTCGCAAAGATCTGCGACCGCTTTAGGCGCTCGAATTTGCGTCAAAAACGCTTTCGCGTTTTCGGGTTCGGCGCGATTCAGTAAACACGCGAAACGCACCTCAAGACTCGTATCGTGCTGCGAGGCAAAGGCTAGCGTCGCGACATCTAGTTGCCCGGCAACGCTTGCGAAGGCGCGAGCCGTCAGTCCGGTGTCTTCCAAAATCGAGAAAAAAGGCGTCGGGTCGGCAAGCATCATCGCGCGACTCATTTCTTTATAAACCCGTTCCCCCGTGAGCGCGTCGGCTTCGCCCGAATCGACCATGCCTCGCATCATCAAAAGCGTCGAGGGGTCGACGGTAAAGTTCGGAAGACTTGCCGCGAATCTCGCGCAACGCAAGATGCGAACGGGATCTTCGGTAAAAGCCGAAGACACGTGGCGCAAAACGCGCCGACGAATATCTCCGATACCGTCATAGGGGTCGATATAGTGTTCGCCGTCAAAGGCAATCGCGTTAACCGTTAAGTCTCGCCTTGCGAGATCTTCGGTTAAGGTGACGTTTCGGGTGTCGGTCGCAAATCCCGCGTAACCGGGACCCGTTTTACGTTCCGTGCGAGCTAGCGCGTACTCTTCGTGCGTGACGGGATGTAAAAACACGGGAAAGTCGCTCCCGACCTTTTGGTAACCCAAGTCGAGAAGGTCTTTTTCGGTCGCGCCGACCACGACGAAATCTCGATCGGCAGGCGGCATCGACAGGTCGAGCAATTCACGAATGAGGCGGTCTCTGACCCAACCGCCGACGATATATATCTGCATCATATCGGGTCGCTAAAAGCGCTCTTAGTAGGTGAAATGGTACCGAGCATCTTGATGAGCGAGGTTTTCGGTCGCTCCGTAAAACGCGAGTACTCGATGGTATTAACTAAAACATTTTGCACGTAAACGCGCGTTTCGTCGAACGGAATCGTTTCAACGAAAATCGCGCCTTCGACCGGGGCCACGAGCGTTCGCCTCCAGGCAACGGCGCGATGCGGCCCCGCGTTATAGCCCGCGGTCGCAAGGACGGTGTTATTTTCCAAACGATCTAAAAGAAGTCTTAAGTAAGCCGTCCCGAGGCGCAAATTTACCGAAGGGTCGGTTACGTTTTCAGGACGAAAGCGAGATAGACCGATTTGAGAGGCAACCCATTGGGCGGTCGCGGGCATCAATTGCATCAAACCGTTTGCGCCGACTCGGGAACGGGCATTAACGATAAAGCGCGACTCTTGACGGATGACACCGTAAATCCAACTGATGTCGATTCCGTTGGTCGCGGCAAAGCCCGCGATCGTATCTAGATAAGGTCTCGGATAATAAATGTCGCTTGCGATCGGTAACCCTCTGACGCGCTCCGCGGTATTGATCATGCGATGCGTGATGCCTTTATCGCGCGCCCAAAGCGCTTTCCCGAGGAGAACTTCGGGGGAATTGCCCGCGAGGCTCCAATTCCATTCCCGATGGCCTTCGTTGACAAGCCCCAAATCGTAGAAAGTTTGCGCGCGTTGCAATTCAACCGATAAAGCCACGGTTTCGCGAACTTTGGGAGAGACGGCGGACGTCGTTTTCGAAGGCCCGAGTACGGGGATTCCGAGCGCTTCGCTTGCAAGCTTTCCGTAGTACGAGCGCGACCCTTTAATGCGGTTAAATTCGGCTTTCGCGGCGTCTTTTTTACCGAGTTTGTCAAGAGCACGGCCCTTCCAATAAATCCAAGCGGAGTCACTCGCTAGGTCGGGCGGCAAGCGATTGATTAAATCTAAAACAGTCTTAAAGTCGCCCGTTCTGAGCGCGGCTCTGACTTGCCAGAGGCGACATGCGCTCTTATTGATAATCGGCGCCCCTTTACAGACGAGCGTTCCTGCCTTGGCGTACCAAGGTAAGCTTTTCGGCATATGGTTTAAAGCGGCCAGATACCCGATGCGACTCCAAAGGGTCGCGCTTTCTTGAGTAGACAATTTTTTAGCGGCGGCGTCGGCCACGATGACGCTTTTTTCGATATTGACGCGACTTAATTGGTGCGCCGCAATCAAAATGACGCGTTTATCGCGAGTGGCTAAATGCTTGCGGTGCGTATTAAACCATTTCGTGGGGTTTGAAAGCGCAAGGCGCGCTTCCGCGGCGGGGAAGCCTTTATGTTCTGCCAAAATATTAAGAATCTGCCTCGCACGGGCTTGGCGATTATTCGCGATGGCGGCAAGAAGTAGGTCCGTACCCAACGACGGGTTATTGCGAATCAGAATGTCAGCTCCTCGCACGCAAGGCGTAATGTCGTACATTTTCGCTTGCGTCATCAGGCTCATCGACGAGGCGATAATCGAGGGCCAGGCTTTCGCGCTCGAAGTCGTGACCTTGTGATAAAAGTTCCAACAACGTAAGTTTTCAGCGTCGTGATTCCAGCGAAGTCCCGCGCGGATATTCTCAAAGGTCTTCCAGTTATCGGACTTATGTAAGGAAGGCGCGATAAAACTTAAATAGTCGGTCGCGAAACGCTCGGCGACATACTCGCCTTTGTGCGCCTCAAGAAAGGCACGGGCATCGGCATTGGTTTCCGCGTTACCGGGATCGGCTTCAACGGCAAGGAGCAATTCCCAAGCATCGAGATAGCCTTCAAACGGGGAATTTTCTAAAGAGGCGTGTACGCGATTTAAGCGCGCCGCGTTTTTCGCGACGTAGGCGTCGTAAGCCAGCAAGAGTTTTTCTTGCGGGGTCTTAAAGTCAAGCGTACTGTAGACGTTAAAGGGTAAGTGGCTTGCTTGAAACGTCTTCGCATCCTGAGCCTGCGCGACGGTCGCGAGAACCGGCGCGAGCAGAATCGAAGCGATAATGACGGAAAGCGAATACCAAATCTTGTGCATAAACTTAAACTTTAACAAAAAATCGGAAATACGAGGGTTCTAGGATGCAAAAAAAGGCTCTCAGAGAGCGCTTTCTTCGCTTACGGAAAGAGGGTTTTGTTTTCGATGCCGCCACGTTCGAGACGCACTTGCGCGACGTATTAGTGAAACGCGCGCCTGAAACGGTCGGCCTTTATTGCCCCATCGGGCAAGAAATTGATGTTTTGGGGATGTTGGCTGATGACGCCGCCTATCGAGATAAGATTGCTCTTCCCGTCATCGACGATTTGAAAAAAGGTTTAATGCACTTTGCCCGATTTGAGGGTTACGACTGTTTAAAAGAAGGTTTTCGGGGTATTTTGGAACCAAAGGATGCCCCTTTGGTTGTCCCTGAGCTTTTGATTATTCCAGCGCTTTGCGCGGACGCCTCGGGTTTTCGACTCGGGTACGGAGGCGGGTTTTATGACCGTTATCTTGCGAGCCACGAAAATCTATATGCCGTCGGCGTCTTGGCAGAAGCATTTTTCGTAAATTCTTTACCGGCGCAATCGACCGACTATCGGCTCCCCCCCCCCCC
>DNBE01000057.1:9348-10664 GCA_003543795.1 Sutterella sp. | reverse complement strand
GACGCGTGTGTCAGGGAATTTAATCGATAAAGCCGTGAAGCGGCGCGAGGATACAAATCGAAAACGCGATGCCGGTAATTAACGCGGCAAAATCCGTTAAAGACTTCGAGCGTTCGCGATGGAGCATGTCGGGTACGAAAACCGCGAAAACCACATAAATAAAACTTGCTGCGGAAACGCAAAGCGCGTAGCCGACGGCCGATTCGACGGCAGATAAAAAGGCAAAACCCGCGATACCGCCCGCGACCGCCCAACAGGCGGCAAAAGCCATTGCAAGGACGGCGTGGCGCCTAGAAGCCCCCGTTTGTTCAAGCAAAACGAAAACACCCGTCAATTGCGGCACTTCGTGCGCGAAAATCGCAAGCGTTACGAGTGCTCCCGAAAGGGTCGAATCCATAAACGCGGAAGCAACGACGATGCCGTCGATCGCGTTATGAAGGCTCGTGCCGATGGAAATTGAAAAAAGACTGCCGACACCGTGACTTTCGGGCTTTTCATAGGCAAGTTGTCCGCCTAAAAGCGCCGCACGACGCTTGACGCGCGGAATACCGTGAAGATGTCCGGCGTAATTCGAAAGTAATTTATCTGCAACGATAAAAAGAACGAAACTGATAAGTAAAGTCGCGCCTAGCCCTTCTTCACTTAACCCGTGCTCAAGGGCTTCTGGAATCAGATGCGAGCAACTGATCGCTAAAAGCATCCCGCAAGCCGCGCCCGAAGCAAAACGCGCAAAACGCATAACCGTTCGGTACGCGAAAAGCGCAGACAACGCGAGCGCTGCCGCGCGGCTGACGCAATTGGCTCCGAGAATCAGTAAAAAGGTTTGCATGGCGTGACGGTTTTTCGAGAAGGCGAGAAATTTAATACGTTTTCGTTGACAAAAGCAATTTTTCCCAAGGCCGGTTTCGCCAAAACCAAGCGCTAGCTAAAGCGCTCGTGCCGTAGTAGACGGCGTCCGACCACCAAACGACGGCGACGGTGTCCGTGATTCTCGTCAAAAAGAAAGCGGCACTCGCGTAAAAGACGGCCGAGAAAACGGAAATCGTCAAACTTTCTCGAGTAGCGCCCGTAAAACCGATGAGCCCTGCGTAGTAAGCGCCGCTTGAACCCGCCCAAAAACAAATCGTCATCACGATAAGCGTATCGACGCTCGAAATCCGAAGCGACTCAATCGAAGTGAAAATACTGAGTACGGGTTCTGGAAAGAGCAAAAAGACGATACAAACGGGCGACAAGAAGGCAAGCGCGAGAAAATACCCTTTATGGCAAACCGTCGCGACCTCGTCGCTTCGACCTTCGCCCACCATATTGGCGGC
>DNBE01000057.1:0-9291 GCA_003543795.1 Sutterella sp. | reverse complement strand
CCGCACGTCGCCGCGAAAGCGTGCATCAAAATCCAAGGCAAGTCCGCGAGCGTTCGAACGATGTTACTGACCGCGAGCGCTTCTTGCCCGAGATGCTCGACCCAAACGAAAAATAAAAACCAAGCGGTCATGACGATTGCTTCTTGAAGCATCGTCCAACGACCGCGGACGATTAAAAGGCTTTGTAAGCGCGCGTCCCAAGCCGAAAAAAGCCAAAGGCCGTAACGCGTCGCGTCTCCGCTTCTTTTAAGATAAACCAGAAAAAGGAGGACGGTCGCGATTTCGGCAATGCCTGAAGCAACGGCAGCGCCCACAATCCCCAAGGCCGGAATCGGCCCAACGCCGAAAATCAAAACATAATTAAAAACGCAGTTCGTCGCGACGGTGACGGCAGAACTCACGGTTAAAAGCCGCGTCTGAAGAGTCGCGATGAAAAAAGCTCGAAGCGCGATACATAAAAACGCGAAGGGTAAGGCCGCCGTGCGCCAGAGAAAGTACGCCATCGAGGCGTCTCGTATCGCCGCGTCTTCAACAAGGTAGTCAAAAGCTTGCGGCGCGAAAAAAGATAGCCCAAAAATAATGAGGCAAAGAAGTCCGAGCGCGTAAAGACTTTGAGAAAAGATATGACCCGTAATCCGAGGATGACCGCGTCCGTTTTCTAAAGCCATCTGCGATTGGGGAGCAACCGCGTAACCGAAACCCAACATCGCAAATAGCAAAAAGGCAACGCCGCCCAAGGCGCTCGCGGCAACGGCCGTCTCGCTCACACGCCCTAAAAAGATGATGTCCGTAAAGCCGATGAGTTGCTCGAGCACCAAGCTCGCGATCATCGGAACGGTTAAACGGACGATGTGTCGATAGTTGAATTCGGTCATAAAAAGGGGCGGCTTCAAGAAGCCGCCTTTTTAAAGAATCAAAAAACGTTTAAGCGTTTTTCTCGGCTTCGGCTTCTTGAAGCGCCATCAATGCCGCTTTAACCGCTTCGGTATCGCATCCCGAACATTCCGGATGCACCGCGAGGAACGCTTCGATACCGTTACACTTTAAAGCCGCGATGCAAAGACCCGCTTCCCGGCCGCTCGCAAAGGGCGTACTTTGAAGCAACGTCTTTCCGTCACAAGAAAGCTTAAAGAAGAAAAAGTCGCCTTCTTTATATTGCTTGAAAACGGGTAACGCTTTTTTAACAGGGACAGGCTCAATAGGCGCTTTGTCGAGCGCTTCGGTCGAGAAACTTCTTAAGCCTACCGCTTCACGCAAGCGTTCGATAAAGGGTGTCGCGATGGCTCGCGCCTTTGCGGCCCCTTCGCGCAAAACGGCTTCGAGTTCGCCGGGTTTGGCGATCAGTGTTTCGTAGCGCGAGCGCATCGGTCCGATTTCGCCTTCGATTTTTTCAAAAAGCTCCGTCTTAGCTTCTCCCCAAGCCAAGCCGTCGACGAGTCTTGCCCTGAAGTCCGCCGTCTCTTGCGGCGTCGCGAAGGCTTCATATAAGCGCGTCAAAGACGTGCTATCGGGGTCTTTGGGTTCGCCGGGTAACCGAGAATCGGTTTTAATTTGGGCGATTGTTTCGCGGAGCGCCGCCGCTCCTCCCTCAAAAAGCGGGATGACGTTGTTATAAGACTTACTCATCTTGCGCCCGTCAAGGCCGGGTAAAACATCATGCTCGGTATCGACGAGCGCTTCGGGAAGCGTAAAAAACGCTTCACCGTAAGTGTTATTAAAACGCGTCGCGACGTCTCGCGCCATTTCGATATGCTGAATCTGATCTTTACCGACAGGGACGAGATCTGCGTTAAACATCAAGATGTCGGCAGCCATCAAAATCGGATAGCAAAATAGCCCCATCGAAACACCCGCGTCGACATCGGGCTCGCCCGCGCGAGCCTCGATGACGGCTTTATAAGCGTGCGCGCGATTCATCTGCCCTTTGGAGGTCGAACAAGTTAATAACCAGTTGAGAACCGGGATTTCGGGCAAATCGCTTTGCCGATAAAAAACGACTTCGTCGGGATTAAGTCCGCAGGCTAACCAGGTCGCGGCGATTTGACGCCGCGAAAGCGCGACACGCTCGGGATCTTGACACTTAATTAAAGCGTGTAAATCCGCGAGGAAATAAAAACTTTGCACATCAGGGTCGCGACTAGCCTGAATCGAAGGGCGAATCGCGCCGACGTAATTACCGATATGCAAAGTTCCCGTCGTATTGATGCCGGTTAGCACACGTTTTTTCATAACTATCCTTAAATATCTTTAATCCAAACCCGCGGCATGTCTCAAAATCGCCGCCTTATCGGTTTTTTCCCAAGTGAATTCGGGTTCGTTGCGTCCGAAATGACCGTAAGCGGCTGTCTTGGAATAAATCGGGCGCTGTAAGTCAAGCATACGGATGATACCACCCGGGCGCAGGTCGAAATGTTCGCGAACGAGTTCGGACAAAAGCGCTTCGTCTACGACGGCCGTGCCGAAGGTACGCACCGTGATGTTAATCGGTTCGGCAATGCCGATGGCGTACGAAACCTGAATCTGGCAGCGCTTGGCTAAACCCGCGGCGACGATATTTTTCGCGACATAACGGCAGGCATAGGCCGCCGAACGATCGACTTTCGAAGGGTCTTTACCCGAAAAAGCACCGCCGCCGTGAGGGCAAGCGCCGCCGTAGGTATCGACGATGATCTTGCGACCGGTTAAACCGCAGTCGCCCTGAGGCCCGCCGATAACGAAGCGCCCGGTCGGGTTAATGAGAAAACGCGTTTCGTTCGTGACCCAGGCCGCGGGAAGAACGGGGCGGATAATGCTGTCGATTACCGCGCGTTCGAATTCGGGCTTCATGCGTTGACCGTCGCTCATAGCGGGGTCGTGTTGTGAAGAAAGAACTACGGTGTCGACGGCAACGGGGCGGCCGTCTTCATAGCGAAGCGTGACCTGGCTTTTCGCGTCGGGACGCAAAAAGGGAAGTGTTCCGTCTTTTCGTAGGCGCGCCTGTTGTTCGACAAGGCGATGCGCGTAGTAGATTGCGGCCGGCATCAACGTGTCGGTTTCATCGCACGCAAAACCGAACATGAGGCCTTGATCTCCCGCGCCTTGCTTCAAAATATCGTCCGCGTCGCGTTTGACACCCTGGTTGATATCCGAAGACTGTTTATCGTAGGCAACGAGAACGGAACAAGACTTCCAGTCGATACCGTAGTCGGCATCGTCATAGCCGATTTTGCGAATGGTCTGACGCGCGATTTCGATATAGTCGACATTCGTGGATTCGTGCGCGGTAATTTCGCCCGCTAAAACGACAAGACCCGTATTACAAAGCGTTTCGGCGGCAACGTGCGCGTCCGCGTCTTGCGCGAGAACGGCGTCCAAAATGGCATCCGAAATTTGATCGGCAACTTTGTCGGGATGGCCTTCGGAGACGGATTCCGAAGTAAAAAGAAAAGAATCTTTCAAGATAAGCTCCTTTGCGTTCGTGGTAGTGGATGGGCGCCACCGCGGGCGGCAAAGCAAGCGGCTGACGCTTTAGCGGGATTTGTTTTTTATCAGGCGCCCCGCAAGTTGTCGTTAACTCGGCGCCTGTTTTTAAATTTGAGGTGCAATCATACTCGAAAATTCTTGTCTTAAACTGAAAAAGTTTTACGAATCAATACAATCTGCCCGCAATCGACCGTAAGGGTTTAGATGGCTCGATGCTACAATCTCTAGATTCAACGCAAAAGTAACCTAGGTTATGTTTTTACTAAAGTGCTTCGGCGCGCTTTCTTTGGCTTCTGTGAGAAGACTCGGCGCTTTCATCGGGCGGATGCTCTACCGGTTCGATGCCAGAACGCGCCGATATATCGACGAGAATTTAAAGTTGGCTGGCCTTTACACACCGACATTCGCGAAGCGCGTTGCCGAAGAAACCGGCATTCAATCCGTCGAGGGCCTTTGGGTTTGGCAACAAAAGCCCGAAGTCATCGTCAATGCGAGCAAAATTACGGGCGATGTGGACGTTTTACTCGAGCACGTGAAGTCGAAAGCTCCGCTTATTTTGATTACACCCCATATCGGTACGTTTGAAGTCGCGCCGATTGTCGCTTCTCACGTCATTATGAAAAACCGAGATAAAGTGATGGCGATTATGTATAAGCTTCCGAGAAAAAAGGCGCTACGAGAACTCGCGGGCCAAGAGCGGGCAATCGAGCATATCGCGCCCGTGACGGCCGATTTACAAGGGCTACGCAAAATGCTCCGTTTAATGAAAGACGGCCATTGGGCGGGCATTCTCCCCGATCAAGTCCCGAGTAACGGTCAAGGCGTATGGGCGCCGCTTTTCGGGAAAGACGCTTACACGATGACGCTTCCCACCCATTTAGCGCACCAATTCCAAGCGCCGATTGTCACGGCCGTAGCCAAACGTGTCGAAGGCGGTTGGGATATTCACCTCAAAGCTTGGGATTACGTTCCGACGGGAGACACCCAAGCCGACGCACGAGCGCTTAACGCTCAAATCGAAGCCGCCGTCGCCCTCGCGCCCGAACAATATCTTTGGGCCTACAATAGATATAAATGTCCGAGGGGAGTCAAAAGGCCGTGACGGGATTTCTCCAATTTTTCTCGAGAATTTGGGTGGCGCTCTTAATGAGCACCTACCGTTGGCCTCAGTGGGCCAAAAAAGCGGTTGCCCGTTTTTTGGCCTGGCTTTTGTGGTGGCTTGTGCCCGCAAGAAGGCACGTGACGCTCACGAACCTTCGGTTGTGTTTTCCCGATAAAACGGAAGCCGAGCGCAAAGCGCTCGCTCGCGACTGTTACCGCTGTCTTGCTCGCGCGGTGATCGACCACGGGTTTTTCTGGCGCGCTTCGGCTCAAGAAATTCGTAGTGTCGTGAAAGTCGACGACGCTCTTCGTCAAGCGCTCGAAGACACGAGCAATCAACCGCTTTTAATCATTACGGGACATTTCGCGGGGCTTGATGCCGCGGGGATTTACATTTCGACTTTTAAGTCCGCCATTTATCTTTACCAAGAACAAAGTAACGCCGTTTGGGATAAAGCCGTCTATGACGGACGGATGCGTTTTAAGGGTAGCGTTCTCGTTCGCAAAAACGCGGACGGCTCGGGTCACGACATTCGTAAAATCATTCGCTCGATGCGCGAAGGCCATCCGTTTTGCTATTTACCCGACATGGATTACGGCACGAAAAACGGTACCTTTATCAACTTTTTCGGCGTTCCCGCGGCAACGATTACGACGGCTAGCCGCCTAGCTAAGATCTCGCGGGCTAAAGTATTTTTCGGCGCGGTCGAGATGACCGAAGACGGCTACTATCTGCACATCAGAGATCTCGGGTCGGATTTCCCGACGGAAGATCCCGTGGCCGATACCGAGCGCATTACGCGAGAACTCGAGCGTTGGATTTTGCGTTTTCCCGAGCAGTACATGTGGTTACACAGACGCTTTAAACATCGCCCCGAGGGCGAAGAAAGCGTCTATCGTCGCTAACGAAAGGCTTGATCACTATGTTTTTTACCAAGATGCAAGGGCTTGGGAATGATTTCGTCATCATTGAAACGATGACGCAACGCTTCGCTCCCGAACCCGAAACCATTCAAGAAATCGCAGATCGCCACTACGGCATCGGCGCCGACCAGGTGTTGCTGCTCGGTCCCGCAATCGGCGCAGATCACGACTTTACCTACCGAATTTTTAATGCCGACGGCTCCGAAGCCGAACAGTGTGGCAACGGCGCGCGTTGCGTCGCGCGGTTTTTATTTGACCGCGGATTTACGACAAGCCCCAAAATTCGCTTAAAAACCGTCACGCGCGTGATTGTCGCGGACGTCCTGCCTGACGGCCGCGTGAAGGTCGATATGGGGGCGCCCGTTGTCGGAAACCCCGAAGCCGTCGCGATGCGCCTTGATACCCAAGGGCTGATTGATAAAGCGCCCTTTTACGAATTGACCGTTGCCTGTCGCCTGATTTCGTTTTGCCCGGTCAGCATGGGAAACCCTTGCGCGGTTATCGTGACACAAGCGCTTGATACGGCATTTGTCGAAACTGTCGGACGCGCTCTATCGACGCACGCCGTTTTTGCCGCGGGCGCCAATATCGTTTTTGTCCAAAAGACGAGTGCCGATACCGTTAAAGTGCGCGTTTTCGAGCGCGGCGCGGGCGAGACCTTGGCTTGCGGCACCGGCAGTTCGGCTGCCGCCGCTTTTGCCGTGACCCATTTAGAAGTGACCTCCCCCGTGACGGTACAAACGCGAGGCGGCGAATTACGAGTAGACTACGCGCTCGGACAAAATCTTTATCTGACGGGTCCCGCGGGATTCGTCTTTAACGGCTCGACGGAGTAGCGCATGCGAGATGTCGTTTTAAAAAAAGGCAAAGAAAGATCGCTTTTAAGGCGTCATCCGTGGGTCTATGACTCGGCTGTCGGGAGTGTTGACGGAAAGCCCGAAGTCGGAGAAACGGTTCGAGTGGTGGACGCCGGAGGACGTTTTCTCGCGCTTGCCGCTTACGCGCCTGCCTCGGGCATTCGAGCGCGATGCTGGGCTTTCGAGCCGACGGAAATCGATGCCGCTTTTATCAAAGCGCGCGTCAAAAACGCGCTTCTCGCGCGCGAGGCGCTTTTTAAAAAAACCAGTGCCGTGCGCGTTATTTTCGGCGAAGCGGACGGCCTTCCCGGTCTTATCGTCGATCGCTACGGCGACTTTTATGTCGCGCAGTTTTTATCTTGCGGTATCGAGCGGTTTAAACCCGCGGTCATCGAGGCTTTATCTCAAACACCCGGAATTCAAGGTATCTATGAAAGGTCGGACGCCGCGGCTCGGACTCGCGAAGGTCTTGAAAGTCGCACGGGTGTTTTGTGGGGAGAAGAGCCTCCCGAGAAGATTGAAATCGTCGAAAACGACATCGCCTACGGAATCGACGTTCGCAAAGGACACAAAACGGGCTTTTATATCGACCAAAGAGAAAGTCGCTTTTTTGCCCGAGGCGTTGCCGAGGCTTTTGTGGCGAATACAGGTCGCGCGCCGAGGGCTTTAAATTGCTTTTGCTACACGGGCGGGTTTTCGCTTGCGCTCATTAAAGGGGGCGCGACCGAAGTGATCGGCGTCGACTCTTCTGCCGAAGCCTTAACGAATGCCCAACAAAACGCGACGCGAAACGCGATGCAAGACAAAGCGGTTTTTGTCGAAGACGATGTTTTCGCTTACTTAAAGCGCGCGAAAGCCGAAGGCGAGAAGTTCGATATTATCGTGCTTGACCCGCCGAAATTTGCATCAAGCCACCATCAAGTCGAGCGCGCGGCCAGAGCTTATAAAGAAATTAATTTAAAAGCGCTTGCCCTCCTTAATCCGGGCGGAACCCTTCTGACCTTTTCTTGTTCGGGCGCAATCGACGTCGCGCTCTTTCAAAAAATCGTCGCGGGAGCCGTTATCGACTCGGGGCGAGATGTATGGATGAGCGCGCGGTTAGGCGCCGGAAGTGATCACCCGCTTTTGATGACGTGTCCGGAAAGCGAGTACTTAAAAGGCCTTTGCCTAACGGTTCAGTAATTGACAGTGAGGATAAAAATGGACGAAGCATTTCCTGAAATGGAACTTGTACCCGTTACGATCCTAACGGGCTTTCTCGGAGCGGGAAAGACGACGCTTTTAAATCGTATTCTTCGCGAAGAACACGGCCGAAAGATTGCCGTCATCGAAAACGAGTTCGGTGAAGAAGATGTCGATAGCACCTTACTCGTCCAAACGGATAAAGAGCGCATCGTTTCGATGAGTAACGGATGCATCTGCTGCACGATTCGAGGCGACCTCTCGAAAGCGCTTACCGACTTAAAGCATCGCCGCGATAGGGGCGAACTCGACTTCGAGCGCGTCATCATCGAAACGACGGGCGTGGCAAACCCCGGGCCCGTCGCGCAAACCTTCTTTATGGATGACGCCGTCGCGAGCTTTTATCGGCTTGATGCCGTCATTACGCTCGTTGACGCGAAAAACGGAAACGACGCCTTAGATAAAGAAGCCGAGGCGCAGGCCCAAGTCGGGTTTGCCGATCGTATCTATGTCACAAAATCGGACTTGGTGACAGAAGACGAGTTTGACGCGCTCAAAGCGCGTCTTCGCGCGATGAATCCGAGAGCGCCGATTCAAAAAGCGCATATGGGTGAAGTGGATGTTCGCGACGTTCTCGATATCGGCGGCTTTAATATCAGCGACGTACTCGATATCGATCCCGACTTTTTAACGGAGACCGGGCACCATCACCACCACGGTGACGAAATCGGTAGTTTCATCTACGAAAGCGATATTCCTTTCGATCCCTTTAAGCTCGAGCGCTTCTGGGGGATGATTGCCGCGACTTACGGCCCCGATTTACTTCGCTACAAAGGCGTCCTTTATATGAAAGGGACCGACCGCAAAATGATTCTTCAAGGCGTGCATATGCTTTGCGGGGCAGATCTCGCCGGACCCTGGGGTGATGAAAAACCTGCTTCCAAGATGGTCTTTATCGGACGCAATTTACCCAAAGAAGCGATCATAACGGGGTTAGATATGTGTCTTTTTGACGAAAAAGAGGTTTAAACCGCTTCTTATGCAAAAAATGACAAAAAGCGTTTGGCATAGTGGTAAAGGTGATTGAAATTATGTATAAAGTCACCTTCGCCGAATAACGATTTTTTTGTTTTCGAAAGATTACTATGGCTACTCGCAGAAAACTGCTTACCGAAGATGAAATTCTTGCCATGCCGGCCGACGACTATATGAATGACAGGCAGCTTGCCTTCTTCAAAGATCGTCTCAAGAAAATGGAAGCGGAACTCCACGGCAACGCCGGGGAAACTTCTCAGCATCTGCGCGAGAATAACGTCATTTCCGACCCGCTCGATCGCGCCACCGTCGAGGAAGAACACGCGCTCGAGCTTCGTACACGCGATCGCGAACGTAAATTACTCAAAAAAGTCCAAGCGGCGCTCGTTCGTATCGAAAACGGCGAGTACGGCTATTGCGAAGAAACGGGCGAACCGATCGGTGTGGCGCGATTGATGGCCAGACCGACGGCAACGCTATCGCTTGAAGCGCAATTGCGCCGCGAAATTCGCCAAAAGATGTACGGCGACTAAAAACCCGCGCGGGTTTTTAAAAGCGATAAAAAAACGGGAAGCTTCGTGAGCTTCCCGTTTTTCTTTAACGAAGGCGATCTAAAAGAATCTTCTTTTTCGCCTCAAACTCCTCTTCGGTAATGGCACCCGAATCGAGGAGATTTTTGAGTTTCTCAAGGGAGTCAAGGGAGTCGGCGGTCCCTGCCGCGACAATCTCC
>DNBE01000061.1 GCA_003543795.1 Sutterella sp. | reverse complement strand
TCGATATCGACGGCAAAATCGTCACCTTCGGGGAATTTTTGAAAGCGAAAACCGGTAATGCCAAAGACCCCGATTTCGTCGCCGCGTTCGTGACGGCTTCTCTTACGGTATGTATCGGCGCGATGGCGATACTCGGCGCTATCGGTGACGCGCTTCGGGGCGACTGTTCCATTCTTTACGCTAAAAGTATTCTCGACTTCGTTATCATCACAATCATGGCGACATCTTTAGGTAAAGGCGTCGTTTTTTCAGCCGTAAGCGTCGGTCTTTTCCAAGGTACCGTGACGCTTTTGGCGTATTTCATCGAACCCTTTATGACGGCGCAGGCCGTCGCGAATTTGTCGATGACGGGTTCGATGATGATTTTTTGTATCGGGGTAAACCTGATTCGTCCGGCAACGTTTAAAGTTGCCAATATGCTTCCGACCCTCGTTGTTGCTGTTCTTTGGGCCTATTTTTAAAAAAGGCGTCGACCATGCGACAGTTACGAATTAGACAATTCGCCGCTCGAACGGGACTCTCCGACAAAGCGAGTTTGCGAAGCATCTATTCGATGACTTGGCCGCAATTGTGTACGCTCATCACGTACTGCATTCTGGGCTTTACGGACGTTTGGGTCGCGGGTGTTTTAGGAACCGACGTACAAGCTTCTATCGGCCTTATTACCCAATGCCACGTTATGCTCATGATTGTGTGCTGGTCGATGGATTCGGGCGCGATTGCTTCGGTCAGTCAGTCGCTAGGCGCCAACCGTATCGTTCGGGCGCGCCGCTATGTCGCGGCGACGATTTGGATGATGCTTTGCGCGGCGCTCATTCAAACGTTTTTGGGTATCGCCTTTCAAGACGCCATTATCGCGGGGCTCGGGACGCCCCCTTCGATGCACGAAGCCGCCTCCGTCTTTTTGTGTGCGGCTATGTGGGCTTTGCCCGGTCACTACGGCATGACGGTCGCGACGGCGCTTTTGCGCTCGAGCAAGTCCGTGATGCCCGCGCTTTATGTCGGCATCCTCGTTTGCGTCTTAAACGTAATCGGCGACTTCGGGTTCGGTCTCGGCTTGTTCGGTTTTCCGGCCTTCGGCCCAGGCGGCATCGCTTGGTCGACGACGGCTTCTGCTTTTATCGGAGCGATTTGCCTATTAAGTTACTTAAAGCATACCGGTCTTTGGGAGCCCACAATCAGCTTACCGAGGCGGTGGCTTAGCGTCGCGTTAAGGTACTTATTTAGCGTTTCGATTCCCGCCTGTGGGACGTCCCTTTTGTGGAATACGGGGTACCTGCTCATCTTTATGATTACGGCCGCTTTGCCCGAACATTCGGTCTCGGCTTTGGCCGGGATGACCGCGGGTTTGAGAATCGAATCGATTCTTTTTATGCCGGCTAACGCCGGCAACATGACGGCGGCAGTTCTCGTGGGGCACGCGCTCGGGAGGCGCGATTATCAAGGCGCGATGCGCATCGCGCTTTCGATTGTGTTAACGCTTTGTACCGCGATGACGGCCTTCGGCGTAATATTCTGGTTTTTCCGAGATTTCTTTGCCGAACTCATGAGTTCGGATATCGAAACCCAACGCGCGATCGTGAGTTACCTGACTTATAACATTCTCGCGATTCCCTTTACCGTCGGGACCGTGACGTTGGCAGGCGTTTTTAACGGCGCGGGCGCGAGCGTCTACCCGATGCGCGCGTTCTTTTTGTCGATCTGGTGCGTTCGACTGCCGGTCGCGGCCGTTCTCGGACTTTATTTTTGGGGTTATGAAGGCGTCTTTTTCTCGATGCTCATCTCCCAAATGGTGCAGTTTTCTTTTGTTCTTTGGGCGTTGTTAAAGTGCAACTGGTCTCGCTACTCGATGCGAGCGAAAAGGGCTTAGGCATGTTTCAGGCAATCGATTTGTCGTTTTTGAGCGTTCACGAAAAGTATTGGGCGGCAACTCCCGTCAAACTTCCGGATTACACCTTTGTGAATCTTTACGCATGGGCTGAAGGCCATCGCCTTGTTTGGGAAGAAGAAGGCGAGCTTTTGTGGCTTAAAAAAGAAGAATTAACCGATACCTTTTGGGCGCCTCTCGGCAATTGGCAAACAGCCGATTGGAAGAGGATTCTCGAGCGCTTCGCGTCAGGGACCGTCTTCGAGCGCGTTCCTGCGGCATTAATCGAAAAATTGACGCGAGAATTTCCGGGGCGCTTTGCGGTAGAAGAAACGCCCGAAGAGTGGGATTATTTATATGAGCAAAAGGCGCTCGCAACTTTATCGGGCGCGAAACTTCATAAAAAGAAAAACCACTGGAACGCCTTTATCAAGACCTACGGGGAAGATTTCAGAAAGTTGTCCGCGGACGACGCTCCCGCAGTCGCGGCTTTCGAAGAAGCGTGGTACGAAGAGCGCCCGGACCGCGATACGCCCGCGATTGCAAACGAAAATCGGGCCGTTTTAAAAATTCTCGAAAATGCGGAAATCATGCGCCGTTTATCGCTTGGTGCTTTGTACTACGAAGAAAAAATGATCGCGTTCGCTTTAGGCGAAGCGCTCGACGAAAAAACATTTCTCGTGCATTTCGAAAAAGGGTTACCCGCTTATCGCGGCGTCTATCAAGCCATCAATCTTGCGTTCGCGCGAGAGTTCGGCGCAGGCTTTGAGTTCATCAACCGAGAACAGGATTCGGGAAGCGACGGTCTCAGACACGCCAAACGCAGCTATTTTCCGATTGCCTACGGTATCAAAAATCGTTTACGCCTGATTTGACGGGGCAACTTAGGCTAAATTTCCTAGATTAAAGGAAAAAGTCTTAGCAATTGTTCCGCTTTATCAGTAACCTAATCAAACCTCTCGGCGTTTATGAAGGATGCCGAGACGGTCGCGCGAGTCTTTTAAAACAAAAATGATGAGAACTCGACGCGAGAGATTATTTAATTTGAAAATACCTTTAGGAGTAACTTATCCATGGCAAGTAAACGTGAATCATGGGGAAATAATTTCGGCTTCCTCATGGCGGCAATTGGCTCAGCGGTCGGCCTGGGAAATATCTGGGGCTTCCCCTATAAAATGGGCGCCAACGGCGGCTTCGCATTCCTGATTGTGTACTTGATTTTGGCCTTGCTTCTTGGGTTCGTAGTAATGCTTGCCGAATTGAGCCTCGGTCGCAAGAGCGGTTTGGGCTGTATCGGCGCCTATCAAAAACTTTCCAAGCGTTTCAAGTGGGTCGGCTGGTTAGGTGTTTTATCAGCTTTCCTGATCATGAGTTTTTACACCGTGCTCGGCGCGTACTGCCTGAAGTACATGGTGATTAATTTCGGCGACATGTTCGGCGCCGCTTTCGGATCGGCCTCCAAGAACGGTGGGGAGATTTTCGGCGCGCTCATTACGAGTCCTTGGGAAAGCATTGTTTATACGATTGTTTTTATCGCCTTGACCTATGTCATCGTGGTCGGCGGTATTGAAAAGGGGATTGAGAAGTTCTCGACCTGGGCGATGCCCGCTTTGTTCGTGATGCTCTTGGTCGTTATCGTGCGTAGCGTTACGCTCGACGGCGCTGGCGAAGGCCTTGCCTTCATGTTCGCGCCCAACTTCAAGCCCTTCGAAGAAAACTTCATCGGCGTTCTTGCCGCGGCTTCCGGACAGCTCTTCTTCTCGTTATCGCTCGGTATGGCCATCATGATCACCTACGGCTCTTACATGAAGAAAGACGAAGATATCGAAAAGAATGCCGCGATTATCGTGATTTCGGATACCGTCGTTGCTATTCTCGCGGGTGTTGCCGTGATTCCGGCCGCGTTTGCTTTGGGCGGTGAAGGTGCTGCCCTTGCCGGTCCGAAACTGCTCTTTATCACGCTACAAAACGTCTTCCACGCTATGGGCGCGATGGGCCCGATCATCGGTGTCATCTTCTACGCCCTCGTGGTGATTGCCGCCGTGACGAGTTCGATTTCGCTTACCGAAACGATCGTGACGTACTTCTTAGACCGTGACCACGTTCGCGGTAAAGAAATGAAGAGACGTACCTACACGCTTTGGATCTGCTTAGCCATTACGGCTGAAGCCATCGTCGTGGCTGCCGACGGGCTCGGTGCCAACGGTATGTGGGTTCCCTTCCAGGATATGTTCGGCGTTAAGGGCTGGAACGATTGTTGGCTCGACTTCATGGATGCCCTCTCCGAAGGCTTCATGATGCCGGTCGGCGCGCTCATGACCTGCTTATTTATCGGTTACGAAATGGGCATCAAGGAATTCGGTAAAGAAGTTCGTGCTTCCGGGCACGCCTTCAGAACCGAAGCGCTTTTCGGCGTCTGCTGCAAGTATATCGCTCCGGTTATCTTAGTCTTCGTGCTCTATAACCAATTAAAGGGCTTCGGTCTGCTCTAATCGTTTGACCGAACGATAAAAAGAGTCGCTCATTCAAGCGACTCTTTTTTTATGTCTTTAGCTTTGATTCGCGCACGGCCGTCTCCGTATAAACCATAGATGCTTTTAGGTATGTTTCCTCAGGGAAAAGACACAAGGCGTGTTTATAATAGCGCCTCGCAAAAATCGAAAGAATTTCAAATCATTCAACGGAGTGTGAGTCATGTGGGTCGGCGTTTTCTGGGGGCTCGTTGCTAATATTTTTTGGGGTGCTAGTTACCTCATCCCGCTTTTTGCGCCCGATTACGGTCCGACGTATTTGACAATCGGCAGAGGCTTCTTTATGGGGCTGACGTCTCTTGTGCTCATCATCTTTTCTTTTCAGCGCTACACGCAATTAACACGCTCCGACTGGTTTTACGCGACGAGAATCTCCGTCGTCGGTAACTTTTTACAAGGCGGTTTCGTTTTTGCGTCCGTTCTTTATGCGGGCGTCCCCGTCGCGGGGATGTGTTTCGGCGCCGTCCCGGTAGCCGTGGCTTTAATTTCCAATTGGCGCGATAAACGGCGCGGAAAGCCCTTTGTGACGCTCAAAAAATTAATGATTCCGCTTACCTGCATTTTTGTGGGCTTTATTGTTTCGAACATCACCGAACTCGAAACCTCGATTACCGAGGGCGGGCGTACCATGGGCGAATTCTTCTTCGGGTTAGCTTGCGGCTTGATTTCGACCGTGATGTGGACGTGGTATCCGATTAAAAACGCGGATTGGCTTCAAGCTCATCCGCAGACGTCGTCCGCGATTTGGACGACCGCGCAATGTCTCGTTCTTTTACCGATCGCGACGATTCTTTATCCCGTTGTCGCGTTAACCGACGAATCGATGACGAGCTTTTTCGGGCCCACGCCCGTAACGCTTCTCGGCGCGGCTGTTTTCGGCGGCGTCATCTGCTCCTTTGTCGCGGGGATTTTCTGGAACATCTGCTCCAAAAAGTGCCCGACGGCTTTGGTCGGCCAGATGCTGGTTTTCGAGACGATTTTTAGCGTTCTTTTCGGGCATCTGTATCGCATGCAATTTCCGACGCCCACGCTTTGCGCCGGGTTCTTACTTTTACTTTTCGGGATTAGCTACTCGCTAAAACTCTTTAACGACGCGACCGCGCGTCACGGCGAACCGCTCGAATTTAAAAAAGAAACGAAAAAGGCGAAAAAAGCTTAAAGCCGCTTAAAAACGGAAAAGGTGCCTTGAACAATTAAGACACCTTTTTTGTTTGTTTTCTCATTAAAAAAGTCCCGCGAAACGCTTCGCGGGACGCAAATTAAAGGCAAGCGCTTAGTAGTTTTCAGATCTCACTTCAAAAAACGATTGCGAGCGTCCGCAAACCGGACAGACTTCAGGCGCTTTCGGGCCGATAACGAGATGTCCGCAAACGCGGCATTCCCAAATTGCCTGGCCGGACTTCTCGAAAACGCGTTGCATACGAATGTTGTCGAGTAACTTTCTGAAACGTTCCTCGTGGGCTTTTTCGATAGCGCCGACGGCTTCGAAACGCTTGGCTAAATCCTCGAACCCTTCTTCACGCGCTTCTTTGGCAAAAGTCGCGTACATATCGGTCCATTCATAGTTTTCGCC
>DNBE01000146.1 GCA_003543795.1 Sutterella sp. | reverse complement strand
CGGTTTGTGACTTCGGCGCGCCGTGTGCCGTCGATTGCGTCAAGCGCTTTTCTAATCGAGCCCGTCGAATCGTTATAGCGCGCTAAGTAGCAAGGGTCGTGAATCGCAATCGTCCCTAAGGGCACACCCGTTTTGAGTTTCAAGCGGCCGCTATCGATCATCTGTGCGATAAAAGTCGTGTGATGAACCACGGAAAAGTCGCCTCCCAAGGCCGGGTATTCGTTTTTAAGCGTATTAAAGCAGTGCGGGCAGGTCGTCAAAAGGTGTCTAAAACGATACTTCTTTAAGTTTGCGATATTTTCTTCGGCAGCCGTGACAAAGACATATTCTTCGCCCGCGCGACGAGCGAAGTCTTCTAGACACCGCTCTTCAGCCATCACGGCGAAATTAACGCCCGCCGCTCGCAAAATTTTCACCATAGCGCGCGCGATGTCGCGCGCTCTCGTATCAAGGCTAGCTTGGCAGCCGACCCAAAAGAGAATGTCATAGAAGTCGCCTTCACGCGCAAAAGGCACATCCAAATCTTTGGCCCAATCAAAACGAGTCGAGGGCGCCATCCCGAAGGGGTTTCCGACAGAGGTACTTGCCTCAATCGCGGTTCTCACCCCTGCGTCAAAATCCCCTTCTTCTAAGGCCAAATGCCGCCTTAATTCCACAACCAAGGTCGGAATATCGATACGAGCGGGACAAGCTTGGTAGCACGCGCCGCACGTCGAACAGGTTTTCAATGCTTCGCGCGAAACGAAGGCCTCCAAATTCGTGTCTTCGCCTGAAGCTAAGGCATTTTTCAAGCCTTCGACCAAACGCCTCGGATCTAAAGGCGCGCCTGCCGCTAACGCCGGGCACACGTCGGTGCATCTCGCGCATCCCGTACAAGCCGAAACCATGATGCGCTGCGTATCGGTCATCTGCGAGACTTTGGATAGCCCGAACGCTTCGGCTTCTTCCATATCGGGAATGATTTCGAGAAAGCCTTTAGCAGTTAATCGTCTCCAAAAAACGGAAACGGGGACTTTATAGACGTGCTCTAAAAAGGTAAACGGAATAAGCGCAACGCAAACGAGTCCCGCAACGCCGTGGATGAGCCACGTCCATACATGAAGGGTCGATAAGGCATCAAGAGAAAGACCGTCCAAAAGCGTATCCGCGATGAAAAGCCCGACGGGTGTTAAATAGGCCCAATCGGGGTTTAGTGCCGCGACGCGAAGGGCTTCTAAGAAAAAGCCTGAGATAAGAATAAAAAGAAGAAAAACCATAAGGCAAAAGATGCCAGGCTTCTTATCTCGCTTCGTCATAAGCCCGAAGCGCCGCACAAGACTTAAACCGACGGCCGCGATTGCCGTCACGCCCGCGATTTCGAGAACGACTTTATAGATGAGATACGTTTTCCCCGCTAAAAGCCTTAACCCCAAAGGTTTCGCGAGATCCCAATCGAGCGTTGCCAAAGCCGTTCCGATAAATAAAAGGACAAACGTAAAAAAGATCGCCGCGTGCAAAATGCCCGCGGGGCGCTTTAGGATCCTTCGCTGCAAAAAGATATCTTGCCAAAGCGTTTTAAAGCGAGTCGCGAAGTTGCCGCCTTGGCGCTTTTTGGGGCCTTTCGCGTATAAGTCAAAAGAAAGCTTCACACCCCACGCGAAAATCAGCGTCGCGATAACGCTAGCCGCGTAAAAGCCGATTTGAATCTCAAAAGGAATATTCCAAAAGGTTTCGCGAACGGGCATAAAAAATGAAGGGTTAAGAGAAAAATTTCGTTTTCCTTAGCTCTCGATAACCAAGGAAAAAAAGCTTGCGGTCCTAGTTTAGCCGCAACCTCGTAATTGTAGTCAAATATCCTCGAAGCGTCTGAAAGCGTCTATCTCGCTTCTTTGAAATGAAGGACGCGTTTAAGCGCCGTACTTAATGGATTGCCAAACTTTATCGAGTCGTTTAACCGAAACCGGGAAAGGCGTCTTTAACCTTTGCGCGAAAAGCGAAACGCGTAATTCCTCGACCATCCATCGAAAGTCTTCTAATTTCGTATCGGTAAAGCCTTTCCGAAGCGCGATTTCGCGCTCGTAAAGGGTCACAAAGCGCTTCACTTCAAACATCTTTTTAGCGTCTTCTTCGCGGTTTTCGCGAAGTTTCTCAAGCCGCACGGACACGGCTTTGAGGTATCGCGGATAGTGCCTAAGGTTCGTTAAGGGCGTCTGCGTTAAAAATTGCGAAGCAAATAACCACGAAAATTCTTCCGTAACGTCTTTAACGACATCCGCGTCTTTGACGGTCTTAAGTGCCCGACTCGCGTTTTGGGCTTCAGCGACAATACTTTTAATGAGTTGAGCAACGTCTGTGGCAATCAAATTTAATTTCGAGCGAACGGTATCCAGCGTTTTTTGAAACGCTTCGGCATTGACCGGCAATTCCCCCGTTAACGCCGACTGCGTGATGGTTAGCGTTAACGTTTCGTCGACAAGCGCCTCGAAATCCGTAAAGCATTTCCCGAGAATCGGAATATCGAGCATCTTTAAGTAGGCGTCTTGAAGTTCCCGAAGATTTTTTCTTGCGTACTTCATTTGTTCGGGCAAAGCCAACATAATGAGTCTGACAAGACCCGTTAAGTGCGCGGCGTCCGCTGCCGCCTTCTCATCAAAGACCTCAATCGTGCAAAATTTCCCTCGGTCAACCAACGCGGGGTAACCGATCATCGTGACGTTACGGCGCCTGACTTCCATGATTTCGGGTAAATCACCGAAAGACCAATCGGTAATTTCTTCGGCCAATTCTTCGCCAGCGTCATCTGTCACCGTCACGGTTTCGTAGGACTTACGAATTTCGTCCGCAAGGCGGGCTTTGAGTTCCGCGAGATTTCGCCCCATATCGAGTTGGCGCCCCGATTCGTCAACAATCTTGTAATTCATGAAAAGGTGCTTCGCGAGATTTTCCGTTTTGAAGTCGGATTCCGTTACGCGAATCGCTTTTTCTTCAAAAATGTCTTCAATTAAAACGGCGATTAAATCACGCACGCCGAAGTCTTTGCCGTGCCGCTTCATAAAGCCCGTCGCGTAGTCTTCGACGGGGACGAAGTTTCGCCGATAGCGTTGAGGCAAAGATTTGAGCAAAGCAGCGACTTTTTCTCGTATCATCCCCGGGACTAACCACGAAAGAGATTTTTCGTTTACCGTCGCAATCGCCGCTAAGGGAAGCGCCAACGTTACGCCGTCTTTGGGGCTACCCGGCTCAAAGTGATAGGAAAGCGCCATGCGGTTTCCCGCAATCGTTAAGGCCTTCGGGTAAAGCTCGTAGGTAATCCCTGAAGCTTCACGACGCATGAGTTTTTCTTTCGTTAGAAAGAGAATTTTCGGGTTTTCTTTTTCGGCGTTTTTCCGCCACGCTTCAAAGGCGGCACCGTTTGCGACCGTTTCGGGAATGATTTCGTCATAAAACCCGAAAATCGTCTCATCGTCCACCAAATAATCAAAGCGGCGCGCTTTATGCTCGAGCGCTTCGATTTGCTCAATGAGTTTCCGATTATGGGTAAAAAACGCGCCTCGCGTTTCAAACTCCCCTTCAACCAACCCTTGGCGAATCAGTAATTCTCGAGAAACCGCGGGGTCGATTGCGGAATAATTGACTTTGCGACCCGCGTAAACGGTAAGCCCGTAGAGCGTTCCGCGTTCAAGCGCCATGACGCTTGCGGGCTTTTTCTCCCAATGCGGTTCGCTATAGGTCTTGCGAATCAAGTGTGAACCCACAACTTCAATCCATTTGGGGTCGATTGCCGCAACCGTTCTCGCGAATAGGCGGCTCGTTTCAACGAGTTCGTCCGCCATCACCCAGCGATTGGCTTTTTTGGCTTGAGAAGATCCGGGCCATATAAAAAACTTCACCCCGTGGCCTCCGGCATAAGGAGGCGCCTTGGGTTCGGCATCGATAATTTTTTGTCCTACTCTGCCGAGTAAGCCCGACAAAAGTGAAATATGGATTTCTTCAAAGGAGGATGCCGTGTCGTTTGCCTGCCAATGAAAGTCGGCTACGACTTCAGACAATTCGCGGTGAACGTCTCGCCATTCACGCATGCGTTTGGCGGATAAAAACCGGCGCTTAAGTTCCGTCGCGAACTTTTTATTCGTTTCTCGCTTCGCGTAAGCCTTTTCGTACCAGCGCCAGAGATTTAAAAAGGCGATGAAATCGCTTTTTTCGTCTGCAAAGGCCTTATGGGCGGCATCTGCCGCTTCTGCTGCATCAACGGGTCTTTCGCGAGGCTCTTCGACGGATAGGGCAGACGCGATAATCAAAACTTCTCGTAAGCAACCTCTGCGGTTTGCTTCAAGAAGCATGCGGCTTACCTTGGGGTCCAACGGAAACTGCGCCATCTGGCGTCCCGTTTCCGTTAGCGACTCTTCGCTATCAAGTGCGCCTAATTCCGAAAGAAGCGAAATGCCGTCCGCAATCGCTCGCATGGGAGGCTTTTGCACGAAATCAAACGTGCGGATATCACCCAAGCGTAAATTCTTCATGCGAAGAATAACGCCCGCTAAATTCGTGCGAAGAATTTCGGGGTCGGTAAAAACCGCGCGCTTTAAGTAATCGTCTTCAGAAAATAGGCGAATACAAATACCGTCCGCAACACGACCACAGCGACCCGCTCGTTGGTCGCAAGCCGCGCGACTCACAGGCTCGACCAAAAGGCGGTCGACTTTCATACGGTATGAGTAGCGTTTGACGCGAGCAAGACCGGGATCAACCACGAAACGAATACCGGGAACCGTGACGGACGTTTCGGCAACATTGGTCGATAAAATAATGCGCCTTGCGCCGCTCGGATGGAAAACGCGGGCTTGATTGGCAACAGACAATCGCGCGTAAAGAGGCAAAATTTCTAAGTGCGAAGGTTGCGTTGCCGTTAACCGTTCGGCAACCGTTCGAATTTCGGCTTCGCCGGGCAGAAAAACCAGAATATCGCCCGAGCGTTCGCGAACGAGTTCGGAAACGGCATCGTCGATCGCGTCAATCATCGCGTTTTCGTCATCGTCCGTTTCTTCAATCGGGCGATAACGGATTTCGACGGGATAGGTGCGCCCCGAAACCGAAATAATCGGGGCGGGATTTCCTTTTTCATCCGCAAAATGTTGGGCAAAGCGTTCGGCGTCGATCGTGGCCGAGGTCACAATCACTTTTAAATCATCTCGACGCTTTAAAAGCGTTTTTAAGTACCCTAATAAAAAGTCGATATTGAGGCTTCGCTCGTGGGCTTCATCAATAATGATTGTGTCGTAGGCCTTAAGAAGAGCGTCCGTTTGGGTTTGGGCAAGCAAAATACCGTCCGTCATAAACCGCACGCGGTTTGCGCGCGAAATCTCTTCATGAAAACGCACTTGGTAGCCGATGGCTTCGCCCACGGGCGACCCGATTTCTTCAGATACGCGGTTAGCTAGCGAAATCGCGGCGATACGTCTCGGTTGCGTATGGGCGATTTTGGCTTTCTTGCCTCGCCCTGCCAACACACAAAGTTTCGGTAATTGGGTGGATTTCCCCGAGCCCGTTTCGCCCGTCAAAATAAAAACGCGGTGCTTTTGAATCACTTCGATGATTTCGCGCGCTTTTTTTGACACGGGTAACCCCGAAGCGGGTTCCCAATGAAAAGCTTTCACTTTCTCGGTTTTGAGCTTTACGACTTCTTTTTTGGGTGCCGCGGGTTTAGGCTTTTCCGTCGTTTTTATGACGGGCTTTAAGCGCGTTAACTCATCTTTGAGACTTTTCATGGAGCGACGTCTCGCGTTTCTTTTTTATGCGGGAGCATCAATCTAAAGATCGAACCCGTATGCACGTTATCTTCAATCGTTAAGCGCCCGTGGTGCAGTTCCACAATCGTGCGACAGATATTAAGCCCCATTCCCATGCCCGAGGCTTTGGTCGAATAAAACGGGTCAAAAAGGCGACTCTTTAATTCTTTGGGAATACCAGGGCCGTTGTCCGCAACCTCGAAAATGACATTTTTAGCGATGTCGTGATAAATCGTTAGCGTCACTTCTGGAATTCGATGCGGGACTTCGAAAGCCGCTTCCATCCCGTTACGAATGAGGTTTAAAAGGACCTGCTCGATTAAAATCGGATCACAAAAAACGGTTTCAACATCGGGCGCGACATAGTGCGCGAGTTTGGCTTGGTAGCGCTTGGCTTGAATAAGCGCCAATTCCCACGTCTCATTAATAATCGTATCGATCGCGACGACTTCGACTTTGGGTTCGCTGCGTTTGGTGAAAGCTCGCACGCGACTGATGATGCCTGCAGCCCTCTCGGCTTGCGCTTTAATACGATCGATACTCATCACCATCTCGTGCTCATCCGGCACCCCTGCGTGCCGCATCAAGCCTTTGACGACAAAGGCGTAGTTTTCGATAGCGGTTAACGGTTGATTCAGTTCGTGGGCAAGGGATGACGCCATCTCACCCATCGTAATTAAGCGAGAATTCTTCTCACTTTGAAGCATTTGCTCATGAATCAATTGCTGGTCGGCGTAGCGTTGTGTGACGTCGGT
>DNBE01000017.1 GCA_003543795.1 Sutterella sp. | reverse complement strand
CCGAAAAAGTTGAGGTAGCGATAAATCACGGCTTCTTCGCCCAACAGATGCAAGGTGTAGTGACGAGCGGGTTTCCCGAAAAGTTTTTGAACCTCGGCAATCGTCGATTGTCCGGGACGCACGAGCGCGAAATGCGCCTCGTTTAAGACTTCCTCGGTTTTGACGAACCGATGCTTTTCATCAAAATAAACCCAATAGACTTCGCGTCCGACCGCTTGCGCCGAATAGACCCAAATACTCGTTCCGTTTTCTGCGGCAAGCTTTGAGTCGGGCGCGCCGAGCGTCTCGGCAACCGTTTGCGCGGGTGCGCCTATTTGTACACTTGTCGGATGCGCGCAAGCGGCAAGAAGACCCGCGAGGGCAAACGCCGCGAGCGCGACGCGAAGGCTTCGCGTCTGAGTAGCGAATTTCTTGTTTAGAGGTCTATATCGCATCGGGATTTTCCTTCACGTCGGTTTGAATCGCGTCGATGAGCGCGTGAAGCGCGCGCCTTGCGCTAGCTTCCGAACAGCCGAGAACGAGCGCGTCTTCGAGCGCGTCTTTGATCGGGCCTTTGAGCTCTTCGAGGTTTTCCTCGAGCACCTTGAGTTTTTCTTTACAAGCCACGGGCGATCCGTCGGGCTTTTTCCAGCGAATTTCCTGAGCCATAGCGAGGGTATTAAAAAATAGTTACAACTTAAACGCGAATCGCTTTATTTTACCGCTTGCCCGTAGCCTTTTCAGTTAAAATTCATAGATTGGAATGCATTCTCAAAGACTATTAATGAACACGCAGCAAGTCCTGCTTAAAGCTCTCGCGGCAAATTCCGTTGCCGTCATCGGCGCGAGCGACCGTGAAGGCGCTCTCGGCACGCCGATTTGGAAAAGCTTAAGTAGCGCCCCGTATGACGGTCGCATCTTTCCCGTCAATCCCAAGTACCGTTTCTTGGGAGAAAGGCTTTGCTACGCGAGTGTCAAAGACATCGCGGGGCCGATCGACCTCGCGGTCATCGCTTTGAGCTATGACAAGATCGAAAGCGTGCTCGACGATATCGCCTTTAAGCACATCCCTTGGGTCATTTTAGTCGACAGCAACCCCAATCCCGACATTCGTCAATTGTGGCAAGCGCATATCGTGCACGAAGCGAAACGGCTCGGCATTCGCATTATCGGAACCGATAGTCTCGGTCTGATTCGAACGGACACGGGGCTTAACGCAAGTTATTGGCAGGATATGCCCGCTAAAGGCGATATCGGCTTTATCGCCCAATCCTCCGATATGGCGGCCGCGGTTTTGTCATATGCGAAGCAACACCGCCTCGGATTTTCGAGCGTCATTAATACCGGCGACGAAATCGATTTCGGCACAAGCGAAATGCTCGACTTTTTGGCGCAAGACCCCGCCACGAAAACAATCGTCGTGCATGTCGAAGGGATTCGTACCCCAAGAGAATTTTTCTCGGCGCTCAAAAACGCCGCTCGCATCAAACCCGTTCTCGTTATTCGGGGCGGAGGGTCAAACTCCTCGCAAGCGCTTTTAACGCGTCGTATGGGATTACCCGCTAGCGACGATGACGTTTTCGAAGCGATGATTCATCGCGCGGGCGCTTTGCGTTTCCACTCTTTAGAAGAGCTTTTTGCGGCCATGCAGGCGTTTGCGACACACCGCTTGCCGAGAGCGGGGCGGTTAGGAATCATCTGCACGGGCGCCTCGTTTTGCATACTCGCGGCCGATAACGCCGCGTCTTTCGGCGTCAAGTTAGCCGAAACGTCCTCTGCGACAATTCGCAATTTATCGCGCGCAAGCGACGTCTCTCTAGCCGAAAATCCCGTCGATGTCGGCATCGACGCTCAGGCTAGAAAAATCAAACTCGCGACCGACGCTTTCTTAAAAGACGAGAATACCGACGCGGTTCTCGTTGTCATCGCGGCCGCGAAAACCGATAGCGTCAAGCATTTGTGCGAGTCACTTCGTTATGCCTGCGAGAAGTCCTTAAAACCCGTTTTAACCGTTTGGTTATCCGCGGACGACCGCGAAGCGGCGAGCGTTCTCTTACAAGAAGCGCGTATCGCCTGTATGGACGGCATTCAAAAAGCGGTCGGCGCTTTTTCGTGTTTAGCGCGTTTTGCTTCTCGCGCGGATGCTACGCAGCCGCCCGCACATCCTCTACCGCGCACGTTCCCCGTGGATTTAGAGGCCGCTCGCGCGATCGTCAGTCAAGCGCGAGAAACCGATTGCGTCGTTTTAAACGAGTCCGAAACGAAACGCCTTTTAGCTTGCATCGGTTTATCGACCGCAACGGGCATCATCGCGCATAGCGCTAACGAAGCGGTCGATGCCGCGGAGACGCTAGGCTACCCCGTTGTTTTAAAAGCTATTTCTAAAGACATCACAAGTAAAGCAGAAGTGGGCGGCATCGCGCTAAACCTCAAAGACGCGGCTGCCGTGCACGACGCATTCGTTGCCGTCGATAGCGCGGTGCGGCGCAACGCGCCCTTCGCGCAAATCGAAGGCTTTTATGTTCAGCGCCATATCGCTCGCGTAAACGCCCGCGAAACCAAAATCGCCGTGCGCCAAGACCCCGCTTTCGGTCCTTACTTGGAATTTGGTTCGGGTGGCCGTCTACATCGTTTGTCGCCCGATAAAGCCGTCGAGTTGATTCCGTTAACGCAACGCGCCGCGCGCGATTTAATCGATCGCGCAAGCATCAAGCCTATACTTGAGGCTTTTAACAATTTACCTGCCGTCAACTTTGACGAACTCGTCAAAGTCATGCTTCGCTTATCGGAGCTTGCGACCGAAGTTCCCGCGATTAAAGCGGTCGAAATCGACCCGCTTTTAATCGACGAAGGCGGTTGCATCGTCTTAAACGGCTCGATTACTTTATCTCAAGCGCCTTTGGAGCGAGATTCCTTGTCGGAATATACGATGCTCGCTCCCGCGCCGAGCGTGACGCCGGAACGCGCGATGACGCGAGAGAAAGGCGTGCTTTTGCGCAGCATCTGCCCCGAAGATTTCGAAAGTTTGCGCGCCTTTATCGCGAGGCTCTCGCCCGAGACGACTTTCGCGCGCTTTAGAACGCAAACAAACGACCTTCCCGCGGAAAAAATCGCGGCTTTGGTCGACATCGACTACAACCGCGAAGCGGCGATTGTCGCAACCGACGAAGAACTTCCCGAAATCATCCGCGGGGTTGCTCGCTATACCCGCATTAACGGTTCGAACGTTGCCGAGTTCGGCATCGTGATTGAGGATTCGTGGCAGGCAAAAGGTTTGGGAACGGTTTTAATGAACGCGCTTACGACGCTTGCGACCCGGCACGGCATTCGTATGATTGTGGGCTACGTCGCGGTCGATAACGAAGCGATGTGCGCTTTTATGCGTAAAGCGGGCTTTGCCAAAGGGTCGGTAAGCGACTCCCAGTTCATAACTTTCAGTAAGAGGTTATAAACCCATGGCCGACTTTCGCATCCGTCGCCTCGAAGGCGTTCTTGAAATCGCGATCGATAACCCCGCGACACGTAACGCCTTTACGCCCGCGATGCTTCAAACGTTAGAAAATTTATTTGCCAAAGCTCAAAGCGACATCGAGGTCAGAGGCGTTTTACTGCTCGGTTCGGAATCCGTTTTTAGCGCCGGTCTGGCCGTCTCGAGTTTAAGCGACCCCGAAGCGTATCGAGCGCCGACGGAAAAGCTTTTAGCGAGACTTCGCGCCTTCCCGAAACCCGTCGTTGCGGCCGTTCAAGGTCCCGCCGTCGGTTTCGCTTTGGCACTCCTTGACGCTTGCGATATCGTTTTAGCAGGCGAATCGGTACTCTTTTCCGCACCCTTTACAGCCTTAGCGCTTTGCCCCGCTTGGAGGTTGACGGGCACGCTTTATCGCGCGGCGGGCCCGCATCGCGCGGCAGCCGCTTTGCTTTTGAGCGAACCTTTTGACGCTCGCGACGCGCTTGAATTCGGTTTTGTTTCCCGCATTTGTCCCGAAGATGCCGTCGCCGATGAAGCGCGAGCCCGCGCTTTGCGCTTAGCGAAGATGTCTCGCGCCGCGCTCGAGACGACGAAGTCATTACTGCGTGTAGCCGCGCAAAAACCGCTCTCGGTCGATGAACTCGAAGCCCAAGCCTATGAGCGCCTTCAGAATTCGCCCGATTATCAAAAAGCGACCGAAGCATTTACGAGCGGTCAAACCCCCGATTTTTCTTAAAACCCCTGACCCAAAGAGAACAGCCCATGCCCATGATCGACATCAGAAACGTCAGTAAGTGGTATAGCGAGGACTTTCAAGTTCTCAAAAACTGCTCCTTAAGCGTGGAAAAAGGCGAGGTCGTCGTTGTTTGCGGTCCGTCGGGTTCTGGTAAATCCACGCTCATTAAGACCGTGAATGCCTTGGAGCCTTTCCAAGAAGGCACGATTATCGTCAACGGTACGGATTTGAGCGACCCCAAAGTCGATTTGGCGAAATTGCGTCGTCAGATTGGCATGGTATTTCATCATTTTGAGCTTTTCGGGCATTTGACGATTGAAGACAATCTCGTGCTTGCACAAATGAAAGTTCTCGGACGCTCGCGTCAAGACGCGACCGAGCGCGCTTGCGAGTTACTCGAGCGCGTCAATATGCTAAGCCACTTAAAAAACTTCCCCTCGCAGCTTTCAGGCGGTCAGCAGCAACGCGTTGCCATCGCTCGAGCGCTCGCGATGGATCCCGTTTGCATGCTTTTTGACGAACCGACTTCGGCGCTCGACCCCGAGATGATTAACGAAGTGCTTGACGTCATGACGACGCTCGCTCAAGACGGTATGACGATGATGGTCGTCACTCACGAAATGGGCTTTGCCAGACGCGTAGCCAATCGTACGGTCTTTATGGAAGACGGCGTCATTCTCGAAGACACGCCGACGGAACAGTTCTTTACCGCGCCTCAAACCAAACGCGCCGAACTTTTCCTGTCGAAAATTTTGCACCACTGATGTTTTAAAGCCATGAGCGAAACCTTTTCTGATTCCCAAGCGCTAAAGACAGGCCAGGCGGTTTTACAAACCGAAAGTCGCGCGATTGCCGCGCTTGCCGATAAGCTTGACGCCTCGTTTATCAAAGCGGTTGATTTAATCCTCAATTGCGAGGGACGCATCGTCGTGAGCGGCGTCGGCAAATCGGGTCATGTGGCAAAAAAAATGGCGGCCACGTTCGCTTCGACGGGTTCTCCCGCGTTTTTCGTGCACGC
>DNBE01000012.1 GCA_003543795.1 Sutterella sp. | reverse complement strand
GGGGATTTTCGCGGTGGGAGATATCAACACCTATCCCGGGAAAAAGAAACTCATTTTGTCGGGGTTTCACGAATGCGCGCTCGCGGCTTTCGGCGCTAGCGAAATCATCCATCCCGAGAAAAAAGCACTTTTGCAATACACGACAACTTCGCCCAAATTGCATAAGGTATTGGGCGTCCCCACGCCCGACTTGGACGACTAAGAAAGCGTCTTAATTAAAAATTCGTGTTTGCCTTTATCGGTTTTGGGGTAACACCCCGAAAACCGCGACGAAAAGCGCTTGAACCGTCTGGCGTTCGTCTGTGAAAACGTCTTTACCGACGGTGACGTCAGCCGTCCCGTCCGCGAGTCTGATTTTCTTTTGGTAAGCGCGATAAGCGCGATAGGCATCCATCGCCTTAGTTGCTAACTCTCGGTCGATTAACTCTTCGTCCGCCATGATCGACAAAAGCCGGTTATTGCCGAAGTTATCAAGTAGTGCGGGTTTCTCGCTTGCGTAAGCCAAAACGCAAGCCTGAACCGAAAATTCGACGTCGATCATGCCGCCAAAATCGTGCTTAATATCAAAGAGGTCGGCTTTGGCGGGTTTGGCGGCCAACATTTTTTCTCGCATCGCGCGGATTTCATCCAAAACGCTTTGACGGTTTCTCGGCATCGCAAGGACTTTGAGGCGTTCGGCTTCGATTTTACGACCGAGCGAGACGTCGCCTGCCGCAAAACGCGCGCGAGTTAACGCCTGATGCTCCCAAAGCCAAGCGCCCGCACCGTCCGCGTTTTCCTCATAGCGACAAAACCGCTCGAAAGTCGTCACCATCGGGCCGTTATCCCCGTCGGGTCTTAGACGCAAGTCGACTTCAAATAAGGAGCCCGAAGCCGTTTGAATCGTTAAAACGGTCATCAACCGCCGCGCCAAGCGCATATAGTTTTTAAAAGCTTCGGGATGGTCGTCCTCGTAAACGAAAACGAGATCCAAATCTCCCGTGTACCCCCGCTCTTTACCGCCTAACTTCCCGAAAGCGACAATCGCGAAAGCGGGTTTTGCGCGATGGCGCGTCGCGACATCTTCCCAGGCGATTTCAAGCGCGAGTTCGAGAACGGCGTCCGTTAAAGCAGACATGTGATCTGCAATCGTTTCTAGCCGCATTCTCCCTTCGAGGTCGGCGGCTAGAACTTTAAATAATGCGCCGTGGTAGGCGTCTCGCAAACTATCGAGTTGCTCTTCTTTATCTGACGCGTTTTGCGCGACAAAGCGCCTGAAATCCTCCTTAAAGCCTTCCCAAGAGACGGGCGTTTCTTCGGTAATCGGGTCCGTGCGGTTATTGACGAGTTCGTCCAAAATAACAGGATGACGCATTAAAAAGTCGGTTGCAAAAGAGCTCGTCGCGATAAAGTCGACGACTTTTTTAAGTGCGACCGGGTATTGCGCTAAAAGCGCCACATAGGTGCTTTTGCCCGCGATGACTTCCATAAAGCGTAAAAAGCGAGCGCAGACGGCATCTTTCGTTTTATTTGGGACTGCCTCGATGATTTTGAGCGCGCTCGTTAATACGCTCGATAAGTTTTTGCGGCTCATGCCTGAGCGCGACTCGGCGCTTTTCCCCGAAACGAGGTGAATGAGCTGCTTTAAAACGTCATCTGTAAAATCGTAGCCCGATTTTTTGAGCATCGCGATAAAAGTCGCTTCGTTTAGCGTCGCGCCCGCGTTCACAATCATCTCGAAAACATCCGCGCTTCGCGTTTTGTCCCCAGCTTCAAAAAGCGCGTCGAAATTGTCTTGTACGAACGTTCGCACAAACGTTAATTCTTCTTGAAGCGTTTCGGGCGCTTTAGATAAAAACGCGGCAACGCGCGCGAAGCGCTCGGGATCAACCGGCACGGTCTGCGTTTGCTCGTCATCCATTAATTGCAACACATGCTCGAGGTTACGCAAAAAGATATAGGCGGTAGTCAGGCGGTCAGCTACATCGTCGGTTAAAAAACCGGCGCTATGAAGTCGCTTAATACTTGATAACGTATTGCGGTCGCGCAGGCTTTTATCTTTCCCCGCGCGAACGATTTGGAACGTCTGCACATAAAATTCGATTTCTCGAATCCCGCCTCGACCCAATTTGATATTGACGCCTGAAGAAAGCCTGCTATCTTCTTTTTGCGCGACTTCTTCGGAAATAAGGGCGTGAATGGAAGAGATCGCGCTCATCGCGCCGAAGTCGACGTACCGCCTATAAACGAAAGCGGAAATGAGAGCATCAAACCGTTTCGCGGTCGCCTCAAAGTCGGTTTGTGTTCCGAAAACGGGTTTAGATATCAAGCGCGCTTTCAACCACGCGAAACGCTCCCATTCGCGACCTTGCGAATAAAAGTACGTTTCGAGCATTTCGGAAGAAACGGCTAAGGGTCCTGCGTTGCCGTTAGGTCTTAAGCGCATATCTACGCGAAAGACAAAGCCTTCAGCCGTCATTTCCGAAATAAGCGCGATGACTTTTTTCCCTAGCCGCTCGAAAAATTCCGCGTTTGAAATTTCTCGCCTGATGGTTTGTCCGGCCTGCGGCTTACAAAAGCCGTCTTCATCAAACGCGAAAACCAAGTCGATATCGGAACTGACGTTAAGTTCGTTGCCGCCCAACTTCCCCATCCCGTAAATCAAAAGGTCTTGGGGGCGGCCGCCTGCGTCGCACGGGATGCCGAAGCGTTTCGATAAGTCGTTTGCGGCCGCTTTTAGCGCGACATTGACCGCGAAGTCGGCAAAAGCGCTCATCGCGTCCGCGGTTTCATGAAAGGGATCCGAATGTAAGAAATTTTTAGCCGCGAGCGTTAATAAAATCTCGCGCCTTAAGGCGCGTAAGTCGGTCGCGGTATCGCCCGTTGCCATTTGGCCGTAAAGCGACTCAATGGCTTCAGGCGTAAGGCTTTTTTGAGCCAAAAGTGCCAAGTCGGCATCGGTTCGGCGTGTCGCGGCCAAACTGCGGGCAACGAAGTCGCTAATGCTACTTAAGGCGGTTCTCGGCATAAATCAATGAAAAAAGAAACTTTCAATTCTTCATTTTAACGCAAGGCGACTTTTTCACAGGTTTGATCCGCAGGAAGC
>DNBE01000097.1 GCA_003543795.1 Sutterella sp. | reverse complement strand
AGTTCGGACGCATCCCGTAAAAGGGGCCTTCGGTCTCAAGCGTCAAGCCTCGACCGAAGCGCGTAACGACAATCGTCAGGCGTTTTCCTTCAAAACTTAAGAAATACGTATCGAGCGCCTTTTCGAGCTCTCGCTCGTTTCGTGGCTCGGAAACAACCGGTTTTTGGTCGTTGACGCTCACAAGCACGTCCCCTTCGGCCAAACCCGCGAACGCCGCGCAGGTCTCTTCGCTTACGGCACGAACGACGACTTTACCGTCACGGTATTTCCACTTCGCGCCGAACCCTGCCGTATCGCACCGTGCGGGAAGTTCCTCAAATCGCATCCCGAAGACGCCGCTAAGCTTCGCGAAATCGGGCAAGACGCAACGCCTCGTGTAATCCTCGATTTCATTGCTGAAATCCATACCCAAAGCCTCTTTAAAAAGGTTCGCGAACTCCGCCTCGGGGATACCGCCGTAGCATCTGGGGTCGGTTCTCCAGGTCGCGTATGCAAAACGCAACACGTCATCAAGCGAAGCTTTCCCTTCACTTTTTTCGCGAATTTCGGCATCCAGCGCGAACGCGATTAGCGCCCCGTAAGCGTAGTAGTCGGTGACGGCGTTTAATCGGTCGCCGTCGACGCGATAGTACTTAATCCACGCTTCGAGTGAGGCCGCTTCTAAAGACTCGAATCGTCTCGCGCTTTGCGTTAAGGTCCGTTGCGCGAGTTCGGTTAAAGAAGTCGCAAAGCTCGAGGCCGCTTTCCGTTTAGAGGCAATCATCATGCGAATCGCGTAATAAACGGTAAAGCCTTCAAACACCCAAAGAAGGCGCGTCGGCGACTCTCGCGTTAAGTTCGGGGACACGAAAACCGAAGGCCGAACGCGTTTGACCCACCAGGCGTGGAAATACTCGTGTGCGAAAAGCTCTAAAAAGTCTCCATACTCGGGCGTCCCGATAACAACGTCTTCGGGGTCGGCAACAAGCGCCGTACCGCTCGCGTGTTCGAGCCCGCCGTGCATACCTTTGGCTAAAAAGACGGTGCATAGATAGTTTTCAAAAGGCGCCTTGCGAGTTTCGGGGTCGAAAAACGCGATCGTCGCCTCGGCAATCGCTCGGAAATCTTCGGCGATACGGCGCATCGTCGCGTCATCTAAAAAAGACGTATCCCCGGTAAAAACCGTGCGATGGGGAACCCCTGAAGCGGTAAATTCAAGCTTTTGCCTCGCACCGATTTCAAAGGGGCTATCGTAGGCGGCGTACAGGTTTCGGGCGATGAACGCCTCCCCGTCAAAAGGTAACGTCGTCGCGACACTTTCGGAGGAGACGCCTTCAAGCTCGATTTTGACGGGAAGCGCTTCCGCGCCTTCGGGCGCGATCAATAAACTCGTCGGGTTAAAAAAGGCGCGATCTAAATCAAGATAAGCCAAACGCACGGAAGGGTCGAAGGCGTAAACGCGATAGGACAGAGTAACGCTTCCTTCGTCGACTGCGGCGCTAAACGCGTTGATGTCGACCTTTTGCACATCGATAGGGTTTCTCTTTTGAGAAAGGGTTAGTCGCGAGACGTGACCCGCTAAGTCGCGACGCGCGTAGCTGCCAGGCACCCAAGCCGGCAGGCGCAAAGAAACGAGTCCCGCTTGTTGCGCGACGAAGGTGAGCGTGACGCGATAGTGATGGGTTTTTCGTTCTAAAGCGATTCGATAAGTCAGGGCGTTCATCGTCGCTCCTTTAAAGAAAAAGCTCCGCCCGAATGCGTCAGGGCGGAGCTTAAAAAACGAGTGCCTTCAAGTCGGGCGATTAAGCTTCGCTTTTGGCTTCTTCAATTTCGAGGTCGTCTTCCTGAGGCGCTTCGGCTAAAGCGATATCATCGTTACCCTCGTCAAAAGACGGGTCGATTGAATTCATCACGTAGCCGGCTTCAGTGGGCGCGACGGTTTGAGGAGCCGCCTCGTCATCGGCTTTTTCTTCGCTTGCTTGAATGCTATCGAGCCATTCGGGGCGCTTCGCGCCTTTGACCGGTCCGAGAATTTGGGCGAGTTCGATGACTTTACGGAGCGCGGCGTTCACTTCAGGCGCCGTCTCGAAAACGCGAGCGACGTCATCGTCCAAAACGATGACCGTTTTCCCTTCTTGGTTCACATCGATGACGCGACGACGTTTTTCTTGCTGCGCTTTAGCGCGAGGACCGGAAAAATGCCCGTAATCCTTTTTCGGACCCGTAAAACGATTACTCGCAAAACGCGGTTTTCTTTGCTGGAAGCCTCTTTCGGCACGATTGCCGAAAGAATCGTCTCGATCACCCCATCTTCTTTCGTTACGCTTCGGTTCCCAACGTTCGCGACGGGGTTCGAAACGATCGTCTTGATAAAAATCGGAATCTTCCCAGGGTTTACTCATAGCTTATGCCTTTCTGATGGACGGCGTTTCGGAAAGCTCCCCCGAACTGCCGCGAGTTTTATTATTTTTCGGAATTTTTTACTGAGGCCGGCGAGCCTTTCTTATCGATTTGTGAACACCAGTTTCGTTAACGAGACCTGTTGACTTCGCTTTTGTGACTTGCTCTCACAGTGGCCTCGAAATTGAAATTTTACCAAAATTTCGCTCTCTTCTAAGGCTTTTGCGACCTCTTTTCGCGTTTTTTGCGTGAGATTGACGCTTTAGGCAATGTGCTAAAATTCTGACTAAGGGCAAACCCCTAATAGATTTTGACTACTCGAATAGGGAGGGATTATGGCTCAAGACTTACAAGTCACATTCCACGGCCTGCGTCGTTCGGAGAGAATCGAAGCCGCGATTGCCTCAAAGCTCGAAGGGCTTCGTAAATTTAATCCCAAGCTCGGCGCTTGTCGCGTGGCCGTCACGCAAGAAGGCCACCAAGTTAACGGGCTTTTTACCGTCAAAGTCGCGCTCGAGGCAAGCGGCCAGGACGTCGTCGCGTCGAAAACGGACAAAGATCCTAAAGTTGCCATCGGCCAAGTCTTCGATACGCTCAAGCGTAGCGTCGACGATTTAGCCGACAAGGTCAAAGGCATCTGACATCCACCCCGAAAAAGCGCTTGTCCTTCGGTTTCGAAGGAGCGCTTTTTTGTTCCCGTCACAGAGCCCTTTTGCTAACATTCGAATCGATAACGGGGATAACCTCCTTTTTTAATTGATTGACTTTTATCGTTTTTAGCTATGCAAACTATCGGCATCATTTCCGGCGGCTTGGTCCAAGAAGCGTTCGAACTCAAGGGTAAGATTTTCGAACTTAATCCGAGCCTAGTCGTTTTTATCGACGAAGAAGAAATCCTCGCACCTAAAAATTCGAGCGCTTATCAAATTTTGACCGATGACGCCGTCAGGCGTCTCATCGATAAAGGCGCGAGCCTTATCGCGTTTGCGGACGGAGCCGTGCATGGCTTTTTCGATCAACTTCAAGATGAGCTTACGACGCGATTGATCGACCCTTGCGACGCTTCCGGGGAAAAAATGTCGATTGAGACCTATGCCGAACGCATTGTCAGAACGCCGCATACGTCGCTACCGAAACCTTTCCGTATCGGGGTTGTGGGCGGCCTCGGGCCCTTTGCGAGCGCCGATATGTATCAAAAGCTTTGCGCGTTAATGCCCGCTAAAGCCGATCGCGAACACTTAAAAATCATCATCGATCAAAATCCTCAAACCCCCGATCGCACGAAGTGCTTAATCGAAAACGGTGAAAATCCGTCCTTAGCTCTCTATAGGTCGTGCAAGCGCCTCGAAGCTTCAGGGTGCGATGTTATTGCCGTCGCTTGCAATACCGCGCACGCCTTTTTGCCTGAGATTTTTAAGCACCTCTCCGTTACGCTTGTCGATATGCAAAAGACGGCGCTCGTAGAAATCGTCAATCGCTTCGGGCGTGACGTCAAAATCGGACTTCTGGCAACGACGGGTACCGTCGAATCGGGTCTTTATACCGACAAAGCGTTGGAGCTCGGAATTAATCTATTTACGCCGGACGAAAAGCACCAAGAACTCGTCATGCGTAGTATTTACGGCCCCGAAGGCGTTAAAGCGGGATTTACGACCGGGCAATGCGCTAAAGATTTGTCTCAAGCCTGCGTTTACTTAGCCGAAACTTTCGGGTGCACCGCTCTCATTTTGGGGTGCACGGAATTGCCGTTGATTTTTGCGGAAGGTCAGGCGCAATTCGGAGACGCTCACGTCAACTTCATCGACCCGACCGCGGCGGTCGCACGTAAATTAATCGCGCTCGGGCTTCGCGCTCGAAACGAAAGCGGTCGTTTTTGATTTTTGCTAAGCGCGCGATCTCGCGTGAAGAATGATTTTGGAAGCCGCGATCACGAGCACCGCGCCCGCGATGCCCGCGGCGTAGCGTGTCGCGTCCCCCGCGGGAAGGATTCCCGACAAAAGGGTATCGCCCACCAAAAGCGTTCCGCCGATCCAGCCGAGAAGCGCGCCACCTAAATCCACAATCACGGGAAAGCGCGTAAAGAGTTTCAAAATAATCTGGCTTCCGAAGACGATAAAGGGAATACTCACGAGAAGCCCGAAAATCACGAGAATGAGTTGATGGTGGTCGGCCGCGGCCTGCGCTGCGCCCGCGATTCCAATGACGTTATCGAGACTCATCACGAAATCGGCGATGATGATGGTTTTAACGGCCTGCCACAGGCGATCTTCGCTTTTGACGTCTTTGGGAGAATCATCCTCGATTAAAAGTTTAATCCCGATCCATAAAAGGAGCGCGCCAGCGACGGCTTTAAGGCCTGCGATTTCGAGTAAAAACATCGCGCACGTAATAAGCGCGACACGAAGTCCGATCGCGCCCGCGACGCCCCAGAAAATCGCGCCGCGTCTGGCTTTGGGCGACAGGTTTCGAGAAGCCATGGCGATGACTACGGCGTTATCGCCGCCCAACAAAATATCGATAGCGATAATTTGAAAGACGGCCGCCCAATTGAGTTCGGTAAAAAACGCGACCAACGACGTCAGCACTTTTTTGACTCCTTTTTTCGCTCAAAATCCCGTCAGATAAATCGGGGCATAGGGACAAGCCTGAATAACGTCGACCATTCCTTCCCTAACGAGTTCGAGAACCGCAAGAAACGCGACGATTTGTTCGGGAAGCGTTTCTTGAGACTTCATAAAATCGAGAAAAACCAAATATTTTTGCTTCTGGCACGCCTTGATGATGCGACTCATCATTTCGTGGACGGACAATTCTTGCGCGCGAACCGTATGGTGCGTCGCAAGGCCTTCTCGCGCTAAAAGAGCCGCCCAAACGCGCGCCAATTCCTCGGGGAGTACTTCGGGCGGCTCGGTTTGTGTTTCCGTATCGATATCTGCGACCCAGAAGTCGCTACCGAGTTTAGGAAGCGCGGCAAAAAGACCCGCCGCGAGCCGAATTTTTTCGTAAGCCGCGACTTCAGCAAGAATTCTTGCCGTCGGGTCGTCTTCGGGAGCGTCGAGCTCTTTTTGTCTCGGTAGCAAAAGCCGACTTTTAATCGCGGCCAATTCCGCTGCCATCGCGAGATAGTCGGAAGCTAATTGCATGTTGTGACGTCGAATTTCTTCGACGTAGACCATGTATTGGTCGGTCACCTGCGCGACCGAAATCTCGTTTAAGTCAAGGCGTTGCCTGCGAATCAGATATAAAAGAAGATCGAACGGCCCTTCAAAAGACTGTAAAAAAAGCGTGAGGGCATCAGGCGGAATATATAAATCGCGGGGGAGCTCGGTAAAAGCTTCCCCTTTGATTTTCGCGATGACGGGCGGTGCGCCCGTCGCGAACATTTCGCCCGAAACTTGCGCCATTAGTAGTACTCGGGCACGTAAAGGCTACGACGAACCGTCTCTTCGATATCGTCGGGGGTGACGACGCGAGCCATCCCGTTTTCGCACGCGTAGCGAGCGATCGCGCAAGTAATCTCAAAAGAGATTTCGCGAATTCGAGATAGGGGCGGATAAAGAGCGCCCTTGGCTAAATCTTCTTCGGTCACCATCCCGGAGAGGGTTTCGGCCGCAATTAAAAACATTTCTTCGCTCATCACGCGCGCGCGAGAAACGCTCGCGCCTTTCCCGAGCCCGGGGAACACGTAAGCGTTATTACCCTGGCGGGACACGAAGGTTTGCCCCTTATACTCAACGGGGTCAAAAGGAGAGCCCGAAGCAAAAAGCGCCTTACCGTCGGAAAATTGATAAGCGTCTTGCGCCGTGCATTCGGCTTTGGAAGTGGGATTCGAGAGCGCGAAGATAATCGGGCGCTCGTTAATTTTTGCCATTTCGGAAATGATCGCTTCGTCAAAGGCGCCCGCCTTAGCTGCCAAACCGATGATTGCCGTCGGACGAATACGTTTGACGGCTTCAAGGAAATCCGTGCAAGGTTCCATATCTTTTTTAAACATGGCTTTCTGGTGCGCCAAATCATCTCGAGACGAAACGACAAGGCCTTTCGAATCAAATAGGTAGCACGTCTTCGTCGCGTCTTCGAAACTCTGCCCCGTTTCGTGGGCAACCGCGAGACTAAAGAGTTTCGCGACGCCCGTCGCGGCTTCGCCCGCGCCCAAGAATAAGAGGCGCTGTTCGTCTAATTTACCGCCCGTGACGCGAAGCGCGGAGAAAAGTCCCGCGACCCCGACGCAAGCCGTTCCTTGGATATCGTCATTAAAGCAAAGTGTTTTATCGCGCCAGCGATTCAAAATCGAAAACGCGTTTTTGTTCGCGAAGTCTTCGAATTGAATAAGAACGTTAGGCCACTTGCGACGGCAAGCTTCGACGAATTCGTCGATTAAGCGGTCGTAAGCTTCACCCGTGACGCGATGATTTTTTAAGCCGAAATAAAGGGGATCATTTAAATAGTTTTCGTTATTGGTCCCGACGTCGATTGTCACGGGTAAGCACTTATCGGGCGCGAACCCGGCGCAGGCGGTATAAAGCGACAATTTTCCGATCGGAATACCCATGCCGTTTGCGCCCTGATCGCCTAGACCCAAAATACGTTCGCCGTCGGTGACGACAATGACTTCGACATCGTCAAGACCCGTATTGTCGAGTAATTTCTCGATACGACCCGCTTCTTTAATCGTGATGTATAAGCCTCGGGCTTGCTGGAAAATGTGGCTGAATTTCTGGCACGCCTCACCCACGGTCGGGGTGTAGACAATCGGCATTAACTCATCGATATAGTCGGTGAGCACCCTAAAATAAAGCGTCTCGTTCGTGTTATGAAGCGTATCGAGCGAGACGTATTTATCGATCGGTTTTTCGAGCTTACGCAAATGCTCGATGGTACGAATCGATTGTTCTTTTAAGCTTTCGACAACGGGAGGCAGCAGCCCTTCAAGGTGCAATACATGGCGTTCGACAAGCGAAAAAGCCGTCCCTTTATTAAGTAAGGGGTTGTGAATGAGGGCTAGACCGAATTGGTTAAAGTTCATAGTGGTACATCCGATTTTTTATTCAACTTTAGCAATGGCCTGCAAGCGGCTTTTCGCGGTCGCTGCCTGCTGACTCTTGGGGTAATTTTTGACGATGGTATTTAAATTCTGCTTGGCTTTATCCACGTCCCCGTTTCCGAGATGAGCACTCGCAAGGAGTAGATACACGTCGGGCAATTTCGGCGAACGCGGATATTTTTTAACGATGCTTTGCGCAACGGACAAAGTCTTATCGTAATTATTTTTGGCGTAGTACGAACTCGCCGTCCAATAGCGGGCGTTTGCCGCGTAATTGGAATTGGGCCACGCTTTCTCGAAAGCGGCTAAGGCCGCGATGCAACCGTCGTAGTCGCGTTGCTTAAAGCGTTCGACCGCGGCGTCAAAGGCGCGCCGTTCGGCGGGCTTGACCGCAACGACACGGCCGTCGAGCGTCACCGTTTGCGGTTCGATATCGACTAAGCGCTTATCCATGCCGTTGACCGAACTTTGGAGCTGTTCGACTTGACCTCGCAGTTCCACGTTTTCGGCTCGTAACGAGTCGATTTGCGTTTTCATATCCATCTGCGAGTAGCGCATGGCCTTGACTTGGCTTTGCAATTCGACGATTGCCTTTCTCGCGTCGTCGTCCGCGAACGCGAGAGCGGTTGCCGAGTAGTTAGCGACAAGGGCGCATAACGCGCACGCGATGCTTTTTTGATTCAACATCTCAATTTCCGAAAGCGTTTCCCGCTTAAGGTAAGTCGCCACTAAAGGCGGCTTACCCTAAGTTTTTTTTTAAAGTGTTTACTTACTCTTGTAGTTAAAGTCCACGCGACGATTTTCTTGGTAGCTCGCTTCGTCCTTACCGAAAGCGCGCGGTTTTTCTTTACCGAAGCTGATGCTTTCAAGCGCGTCGGACGAAACGCCTAAGAGTTGCAGACGGGTCTTGACCGCGTCGCTTCTTCTTTGGCCGAGCGCGAGGTTATATTCGCGACCGCCGCGTTCGTCGGTATTGCCTTCGAGCACGACTTTGGCCGACGGATGCGTCATGATGTAAGACGCGTGCGCTTCGATCATCGCTTGCGCTTCGGGCGGAATGCTGTAGCTATCGAAATCGAAATAAACGGAAAGATGGCTCAAAGGCGAAGCCGGATTCGAGAAATCGGCTTCGGTGTATTGAACTTTGTTGTCGTTTAAATCGACCGAAGAGCAACCCGCAAGCATTGCGCAGGTAGCTAACGAAGCGGCAAGAAGTTTGATGGACGTTTTCATGCTAAAAGCTCCTTAAAAAGAAAGATTAGCTAAAAAATTCATTTCAAAAGCGGTCCCCAAGAGGGCTCCCGGATATCCCCGACGTCACCCGTCAGACGCGTTCTTACGCGACCGTCAAGAGAGACGGTTTCAAGAACACCCAACCCGTTTTCCTCGGTCGCGTAAACGAGAATCTGGCCGTTTGGCGCGAACGCGGGCGATTCGTCTCGAGTCGTATCGGTTAAAACCGTTTGGATGCCCGAACTTAGGTCTAAAAGTGTCACCCGAAACGCGCCTTCGGAGCGGCTTACGAAAGCAAGCTTATCGCCCTTGGGATTTACGGCAGGAGAAATCGCGTAAAGCGCGTCAAACGTCAATCTTTCGGCATAGCGCGAATCGACGGGTTGACGATAAATCTGGGGCGAGCCGCCGCGATCGGAAGTAAAGATGATGTATTTTCCGTCTTTCGTAAACGCGGGTTCGGTGTCAATCCCCTGACTAAAGGTAAAGCGACGCACGTTAGTCCCGTTTAGGTTCATAAGGTAAATATGCGTGCCGCCTTCAAGGGAGAGCGCCGCGGCAAGCGTCTTGCCGTCGGGACTGATCGCGGGCGCGGAGTTATTGCCTTTGAAACTAGCGACGATGCGTCTTTGGCCGGAACGTACGTCGTGGATATAAACGACGGGTTTTTCCGTCTCAAAGGAGACGTAACTTAAAAGTAAGCCGTCAGGCGACCACGTGGGGCTGATAATCGGTTGGGTACTCTCGAGCGCGACTTTGGGGTCAGCCCCGTCGCTATCGGCAACGACAAGTTCGTAGTGCTTGGGCGACTTCTGAACGACGTAGGCCAAGCGAGACGCGAACACGCCTTCTTCGCCCGTTAACTTTTGATAAATATCGTCAGCGATTCGATGGCACGTCAACCGAAGGTCGGGTGTCGCGACGTTAAAGGAGCGTTCTACGAGAATCGCTTTTTTGACCGTATCGAAAAGTCGAAAAGTGACGTTATAGCGATTATCTCCTAGGCCCGCGACGCTCCCGATAACAAGCGCCGTCGCGCCCAACCCCTGCCAGTATTTGGCACGCGGCGTCGCGATATCCTCGGCGGTGATTTCGCCTGTGGTTTTCAGCGCTCTGAAAGAACCGCTTCTTTCGAGGTCGGCCGAAATGACGGCCGCGAAATCGACGGGCGAGACGTTACTGCCCGCAAAACGCGGAACGGCTATCGGCATCTGATTGGCGCCCACGCCTCTGACTTCGATACGTAATTGGGCGCTCGCGCTCGCGGCAAAACCTGCCGCCGAAACGGCCGTCATAAACTGTCTTCGGTTACATCTGAACATAGGTCAATTTTAAGTTTAAATCCCGACTCCTAGACCGAAATTTTAACATTGGGCTTCTTTGGCAAAGCCTCGGGCGAGCGAACTGTTGCGTTTGGTAACAGTTTTCGTTTCCTCGCCCGAAGTCCTAGCGTTAGTGTCTGAAGTGACGCTCGCCCGTATAAACCATAGCCATGCCGTGTTCGTCGGCCGCGGCGATGACTTCGTCATCACGCACGGATCCGCCCGCCTCTACGACGTAAGACACGCCGCTGGCCTTTGCGCGTTCGATGCTGTCTCTAAAGGGGAAGAAGGCGTCGCTTGCGACGACCGACCCTTTCAAATCGAGCCCTGCCTGAGCGGCTTTCATCGACGCGATACGCGCGGAATCGACGCGACTCATCTGGCCCGCGCCGACGCCAAGCGTCATGCCGTCTTTACAAAAGACGATGGCGTTACTTTTCACGAACTTCGCGACCTTCCAAGCAAAGTCGAGATCTGCAAGCTCGGCTGCCGTAGGCGCCCGTTTCGTGACGACTTTCAAAGCCTCGCTTTCGCAAATTTGCGTATCGGGGGTTTGCACCAAAAGGCCTCCGCCCACGCGTTTGAAGTCGAAGTCGTTTGCCGCGTCCCCCGTCTTCATCACGAGGATGCGCAAATTGGGTTTTTTCGCGAAAATCGCGAGCGCGCCTTCGTCATAGGCGGGCGCCATAATGACTTCGGCAAATTGGCCCGAAATCGCTTGCGCGCAAGCTTCGGAAACGGGCGCGTTAAAAGCGAGAATGCCGCCGAAAGCCGAGACGCTATCGGTCTTAAAGGCCTTTTGATAGGCTTCGAGCGAATCCGCGCCGACCGCGACACCGCAGGGGTTGGCGTGCTTGATGATGACGCAAGCGGGGCGGTTAAACTGACGAGCGCATTCCCAGGCTGCGTCGCTGTCTGCGATATTGTTATAAGAGAGTTCTTTACCTTGCAGCTGGGTATAACCCGCGAAAAGCCCTTCGCCCACGCGATGCTCACGATAAAAAGCCGCTTTTTGATGCGGATTTTCGCCGTAGCGCATGTCTTGGACTTTGACGAATTGACGCGTAAAGAAATCGGGGAAGTCTTTGCGTTCCATCTCGGGAGTCAGACCCGTGAGGTAGTTTGAAATCATGGCGTCATAGCGAGCGGTGTGCGTAAAGACTTTTTTCGCTAAGAGAACGCGCGTTTCAGGCGTCACTTCGCCTTTTTCGCGGATTTCGTCAAGAATCGTCGAATAGTCTTGCGGGTCGACGACTACCGCGACACTTTCGTGGTTTTTCGCCGCCGCGCGAATCATGGTCGGGCCGCCGATGTCGATATTTTCGATTGCTAACGCGAATGTGCAATCGGGACGCGCGACGGTCGCTTCAAACGGATAAAGATTGACGACCACGATGTCAATCGGGTCGATGCCGTGCTCGACGAGTTTAGCCATGTGTTCGGGGACGGTTCTTCTCGCTAGCAACCCCGCGTGAATTTTCGGGTGCAAGGTCTTCACGCGACCGTCGAGCATTTCGGGAAAACCCGTGTAGTCGGAGACTTCTTGGACGGCTAAACCGTTTGCTGCAAGCAATTTTGCCGTGCCCCCGGTGGATAAAATATGGTAACCGAGTTCGACGAGTCCTTTGGCGAAATCGACCACGCCCGTTTTATCGGAAACACTGATAAGCGCTTGTTTTTTCATAAAAAAGACCCCTAAAAAGTCAAATGAGATTGTGTTGTTTTAATTTCGTATGAAGCGTATTTCGATTAATGCCCAAAAGTCTTGCCGCTTCGCACTTATTGCCGCGGGCAAGTTTCATGGCATAAATTAAAAGAGGTTTTTCGACAGTCGAAATCACCATGGTGTAAAGCGGCAACGGCTCGTAGCCTCGGAGATTCTCGAAGTACTTTTCTAGCGACCGAGTGACCGCGGACTCAAGCGATACACCGCTACCCGTCTCGGACGAATCATCCATGACTTCGTCATAGGATAGGAAACGGCGTCTTCCGTAACCGGTTTTTTGTATAGCCATAGTCTCCTCTTTTTACTTCAGTTGAGCGCCTCAAGTGCGGCGCTCAATTTGTCCCGAAACGCGTCGCTTCGAGACGCATAAAAATTGTCTCCGAGTAACGGCGCCAATCCCGGAACGCGCTTTTCGTAGTATTTAAGATGCTTTTTAAAAAGTCTTTCGGACGACTCTTCATAAAAAGCATCGTGCGCGTTCCAGTGCGCGGCAAGCGCCTCTTTTTTTGCACTAAGGGACGTCTCAACGCGTTTTCCAGTTTCTAAAAACGCGTCGATTTCTCGCAGCACCCACGGGGCGCCGAGCGCCGCTTCCCCCACCATGAGAGCGGAAGCTTTCGAGGCTTCAAGCGCGTAAGCGGCAGCTTCCGGTGAATCAATCCCGCCGTTAATCACAACGGGGATCGCAAGCGCCTTTGAAATCGGCGCGACCGCGACCCAATTCGCGGGTCCCGACATCCCTTGCTTTCGGGTTCTCGCGTGAATAACAATCATCGCGAAGCCCGCTTTTTGCGCCGCAAGCGCGATTTTTAGCGCCTCGGGCGCTATTTCGTCGTAGCCCAAGCGCATTTTGAGGGTCGCGACAACGCTCGAGCCTTTCGCGGCCTGCCCCACGGCATCTAAAACCGCAATCGCTCGTTCGGGGTCTTTCATAAGCGCCGCGCCCGCGCCTTTGACGCAGACCTTTTTAACGGGGCATCCCATATTCAGGTCGATAACATCGACCCCTTTTTGCGCGGCTAGCGTGACTGCTTCAAAAAGCGCCTTCGGATCGGCTCCCAAAAGCTGTACCGTTTTCGGATGTTCGTCGGGCATAAACCGCAATCGTGCCTCAGATTTGCGTGTTTCCCAAAGGGCGCTATCGGCGGTCATCATTTCACCCACGGCATAAGCCGCGCCGCAAGCTTTCGCCGTCTCGCGAAACGGCGCGTCGGTATACCCCGCCATCGGCGCGAGAAACACGCGCCCGAGTATTTCGTACGGGCCCAAGCGAAAAGGCAACGGCGACTCCTTAGCCAAAAATCACATCGGATTTACGGGCACATTCTACCCCGATTTGCTCAATATTTAAGCATATCTTCGGGATATTTCGGAAGATTTTTAGAGAAATTGCCTTAAAAAAAGGCTTTTAAGGGTAAAGCCCTTCCAGCGCGAGTTCTGCCGCTAAGTTTTGAAGCACGTCGGGCGTCCCGACGTTATGCCAAGGGCCGTCAAAGAGTTCGCCCGAGACGCGGCCGTCTTTTGCAAAGGTTAAAAGCCAGGGAAAGAGTTTGGAGAAAACCGCGGGTTCGTTATCAAAAATCTCTCTCGCAAATAACCCGATACCGCCGTAGGTATAGGTTTTTTCGTTCGGCACGACGCGCCCGTCGCGAAGCCCCATATCGCCCGCGAGGTTAAATTCGGGATTGGGCACGAGCACGAGATGCGCCGCCGTTTTGTCTTGAGAAAACTGTTTTTCACGAGCTGCGAGCGTCTTAAAGTCAAAGCCAGATACGACATCTCCCGCGCAGACGATAAAGGGTTCCCCCGAAGGGCTTAATTTCGAGAGTGCGTAAACAATCCCTCCCTTGGTTTCTAGCGACTCGCCGTAAGTTTCCCCTTCGACGCTAAAGGCTATATGCGCGCCCCGATAATACTCGGGAATCGTTTCAAGAAACACGCGAGACAAGTGCGCGCAATTGATGACGATTTCGGTTACCCACACTTTCACGAGCGCGTCGACGTTCCAATCTAAAAGGCGTCTATCCGC
>DNBE01000104.1 GCA_003543795.1 Sutterella sp. | reverse complement strand
GCGTTTTTGGCTTTCGAACCGAATTAACGAGGAATATTCATGATCAAAATTACGAAATTCGGCGGTTCTTCCGTCGCGGACGCGAACCAGTTTAAAAAAGTCCGAGATATCGTCTTAGCGGATGACGCGAGACGCTTTGTCGTTATCTCCGCTTCGGGTAAACGCCACGCTAAAGATAACAAAATCACGGATTTGCTTTACTTATGCCAGGCGCACGTCACGTACCACGTCGACTACCAACCGCTACTAAAGTTAATCGCAGATCGCTTTTTAGAAATTAAGGCCGAACTCGGTCTCTCGACGCCGATTGAGGATGAACTCGCGCGCTTTGCCGAATGCCTGCCGCAGTTATCCGTAGACGAAATCGTGACCCGAGGCGAGTATTTCACTTCGCGCCTGATGGCCGATTTCTTGGGCTACCCGTTTGTGGACGCCAAAGACGTCGTCGCGATGAATTTCGACGGGTCGTTTGATTTTGAGAAGACCGAAGAAAATCTCAAGCGCGTGATGAGTGAAGTCGACCGCTTCGTGATGCCGGGCTTTTACGGACAACTCCCCGACGGCACGATTCGGGTGATGGCCCGCGGCGGATCGGACATTTCGGGTTCGATTCTCGCTCGGTGCCTCAATGCCGACGTCTATGAAAATTGGACGGACGTCTCGGGCTTTCTGATGGCCGATCCGCGGATTGTCAAAAACCCGAAAAATATTTCGACCATTACGTTTTCCGAATTGCGAGAGCTCTCTTACATGGGCGCGAGCGTCTTACACGAAGACGCGGTCTTTCCGATTCGCGAAAGAAATATCCCGATACACGTTTTAAATACAAATCGTCCGACCGATCCCGGCACGATCGTGCGCGATGTCGAACCTGACCCCGAGGGACCGCTTGTAACGGGTATTGCCGGTCGCAAAAATTTCGTCGCGATCGAAATTTCTAAAAAGAACATGAGTAACGCCGTAGGCTTTATTCGTCGCGTTCTTTCGATTTTCGAGCGCTATGAAATTTCGGTCGAACACGTCCCCTCTGGCATCGATTCGGTCAGCGTTGTCGTCAACGCTTCGGATGTCAAAACCTGTGTTCACGAAATCATCGCGAAGATTCAAGATGAGCTCGCGCCTGACGCGGTACGCTTGACACCGCCTTTCGCGCTCATTGCGACCGTCGGTCGCAATATGAACGCGAGGCCTGGGACCTCTAAGCGCCTATTTTCCGCCTTGGGAGACGCGGGAATCAACATTCGCATGATTTCTCAAGGCAGCGCCGAACTCAACATTCTTGTCGGTGTTGAAAATGATGATTTCGCGCGTGCTATCGAAGCGCTCTACAACACGTTTGTCGAGCCGTAAAGTCTTCAAAAACAGATTCAAGGAGAATCGCTATGTCTAGCTATAAAGTCGGTATTTTGGGCGCCACGGGCGCCGTCGGTCAGCAGATGCTGACGGTTTTAGAAGAACGTCACTTCCCGATTTCCGAGTTAAGACTTTTCGGAAGCGCTCGTTCCGCGGGTAAGAAAGTCACCTTCGCGGGCCAAGAAGTCACGATTCAGGAAGCCAAAGTCGAAGCTTTCAAAGGCTTGGATTTGCTCTTGGGCGCGGTCGAAAACGATTTAGCGAAGCAATTTTTGCCCGAAGCCGTGAAGTTGGGCGTTCAGGTCGTCGACAATTCGAGCGCGTTTCGCCTCGACCCGAACTGCCCGCTCGTCATTCCCGAAGTCAACCCCGAAGACGTTCGGTTAACGAAAGGCCTCATCGCCAATCCGAACTGCGCGACGATTATCGCTTTGACGGCTGTTATGGCGCTTCATCGCTACGCGAGAATTCGTCGCATGGTGGTTTCGACCTATCAGGCGGTTAGCGGCGCAGGTAAAGCCGGTATCGACGAGTTGCTCGACCAAGTCAAGGCGCCCGAAGGGACGACCCCTGAAATGAAAGTTTTCCCGTACCCGATTGCCTATAACCTCATTCCGCAAATCGGCGGCTTTAACGACCTCGGTTACTCGAGCGAAGAAATGAAGTTACAAAACGAAGGCAGAAAGATGCTCCACGATGACACCCTTCGCGTAGCTTGCACCTGCGTTCGTGTCCCGATTATCCGTTCGCATTCCGAAGCGATTACGCTTGAGTTCGAACGTGAGATTTCGCCCGAAAAAGCTCGCGAGTTGCTCGCGAATGCCCCGGGTGTCGTCCTTTGTGATGACCCGAACGCGCAAAAGTATCCGATGCCGCTTTTAACGAGCGACCAAGATTTGGTTTACGTCGGTCGCGTGCGTCGCGATTTGTCGGCTAGCGCCGAGCTCTACAACAAGAGTTTGACGCTTTTCTGCTGCGCGGACCAAGTCCGTAAAGGCGCCGCGACGAACGCGGTTCAAATCGCAGAAATCCTATTTAACGTGGCTTAAAAAGGCTCGGTCATTAAACGAAAGCCGCTCAAATCGAGCGGCTTTTGTCGTTAATCGGCATTCTTTTTTAGAGTGTGCCGCGATAAATCAATTGCGCCCCCACCGCGATCATCGCGATGCATAAAAGCGTAATGATGAATTTCGGGCGACTCTTTTTCGCAATCTTGACGCCGATTTGCGAACCCACGATAGCACCGAACCCCACCGCAAGGGCAGGAATCCAGACGATGTGATTGAGAAGCACGTGGCTTACCGTCCCGATTAAGGCGCTTACCATCAAGACAAACGTCGAAGTCGCCGTCGCGACGATTGCGGGAAAGCCCAAAATAAACATCATCATCGGCACGTGGATAACGCCGCCCCCGATACC